>USJY01000054.1 GCA_900555065.1 uncultured Eubacteriales bacterium | reverse complement strand
CGAGCTGCGCAGTATTTCCAGACCATGAAAAATATGCTACCAGCGTGCCGCCGGCCTCCTGCGTGGATTCAGCCTGGTTAAACGGTTCTTCAGATTCTGCGGGGGATTCAGAGGGTTCTGAATCTGACTGGGACACACTGATCTGTGCTTCTGAATCGCCGCTTTGCGCGGAGGAAACGTTTTCTTTGTTGCAGGCGGCGAGAGTAAAGATAAGCGTTATGGATAACAAAAGCGACAACCATCTTTTCATATTCCATATTCCTTTCTGTTATATTCACATGACGGCTTTTTGACCGCTGCTTTTATCTGGCAATATGCGATCGGCAAACTCCACTCGGATTCTGACGGGAAAGCGCAGGCAATGGCGCGGATTACGCACGCCGGATCGTCCATTATTGTTCCGTCATGCTGCATGCGGAGAAAGCGACTCGTTTTTTTACAAACGCAAAATTCCCCTAATCTGTCACAGTGATGCTGATTGTCCCGGACATCCCGCTGACCAGCTCCGCGCCGGAGACTATCTGTCCCAGTTCATATAGAGAGGGATTCTCATTGTAGTCTCCGTAGAACATTACCACGTCTCCCCAGGGGGCGTAATAGGCCAGCGTCCCGGCGCCTGCCTTTGCCAGTGGGGAATCGCTTGTATCCAACTTTTCCGGCGGATAGAAAATTTTCTCGTTGGTACTGTAATCCTCTACCGCGATGGTAAGCGGCAGCTGTTCATAAAGGGAATCGGCTGCGGAACCATTGTTGAGCTCGTAAACAACAACATTTTCGCCAAACTGTACGGAGATCTGCCGCACTGCACTTTCCGACGCTCCATCTGTCGCGGATGGTGTTTCAGCCGCGGACAACGATTCAGACGAGTCAGCTTTTCCCGGCTGTTCCACAGAAGTAGAGGTTTCATTTCCTGCGGAAGCAGACTCGGATACGGACGACGCAGACGAATCCTGCGTTCCCGCGCCACAGGCCGAAAGAACCAGCACTGCCATGCAAAGGAGAAATACGCTGAAAGGCTTTTTCATTTTACAACCCTCCATAATCAATACCCAAGCTCTGCAATCCAGTTCCGGATATCTTCCTGCGAGGAGGCTGCGTCTTCTTCATAGCAATGGAAAATATTATCGGAAATGACGGCCGCTGGCGCCGCATCGGTAATCTGCTCCACGCTGTTTGCCAGTCCGCCGGTGCCATGCGAGCAGAATAAATACACCTGTTTGCCGGATAGATCATTCTGCTCTATAAAAGAAAGCAGCGCCATGGGCACTCCATACCACCAGTTGGGATAACCCAGAAACACCGTATCATACTGCTCCATGTTCTCCACGTTTGCAATAAGCTCCGGCCGGGCCTGATCGCCGCGTTCCTGATTGGCGCGGGCAAGGCATTCGTCCCAATCGCTGGGATATGGATCGGTCACCTGAATGGAAAAGAGCTCGCCGCCGGTTTCCTCCTGTACCCAGCCCGCAAGCTGCTGCACATTTCCGGGTGAAACTACGCTGGGGGATGTAACGGCATCTACGCCCTCCGCCAATATCGCGTTATCCGCCCAAGAAAAGTATGCCACCAGGATATGGTTTGTTTGTTCTCCGCTGTTGGTATCTGACAGATTTGCATCGGCGTTGGAGTCACCCGGTTCCGCTGCGCCATCGCTTTCCGACGCCTGTCCGGATATTACGGAGGAAGGTTCGGAAGAACGGTCAGACTCGCTACCGCTGTTTCCACAAGCCGCAATTGAGAGAACCAGCGAGAACGCTAATAAAAGTGAGAACAATTTTTGCATGGGCATCGTCACTTTCTCCTTTCTCAGTTCAGAACACAGGCGATCATAGAAACTTTTCCTGCTTTATCTGTTTTTATTATAGTATAGGGTCTCTTGAATGTCTAATGCCTATTTTTTATCTTTTCCCATGCGTTTTTATTATAGTTAAAAATAAAAACTCCAAACGAAAACGTTTGGAGTTTTTTCTGCAGGCTATTTATGTTTACACAAAGCGTATTAAGCGCATTCGCTGCGCAATATTTAATATGCGTTGGGGACTATGGTTACGTTTCCAGTCGGGCAAATTTCCTTGCAGCGGCCGCAGTTGATACACTTTGTAGCCGTTTCGCCCTTCATGATGCCGATCCCGCCGCTCGTGCCGATTCGAGTCGCGCCGGCGGCGATCATTTGCAGTGCATCGTCCATATTCCGGACGCCGCCCGAAGCCTTGATTCCCATTGTGGGACCGACAGCCTTGCGGATCAGCGCCACGTCTTCTTTGGTCGCGCCGCCCTTGGAGAATCCGGTCGAAGTCTTGACAAACTGCGCGCCCGCGCGCACGCAGAGCTCGGAAACTTTTACTTTTTCCGCATCGGTCAGCAGGCAGGTTTCAATGATAACCTTGACGACCGTGCCGCGCGCAGCATACACGACGGCCTCGATATCCTTCAGTACCAGATCCCAGTTTGCGTCCTTAATCGCGCCGATATTCGCGACCATGTCGATCTCCTGCGCGCCGTTGGCAATCGCGTCGATCGTCTCCATTGCCTTGACAAAAGAAGTGTTCGCGCCAAGCGGAAATCCGATTACCGTACATACGTTCACGCCTGTGCCCCTGAGCTTCTCCGCCGCATATTTTACGTGCGTCGGATTGAAGCATACGGAGGCAAATTTGTATTCGACCGCCTCTTTGCAGAACTGGTCGATCTTGGTAAGCGGCGTATCCGCTGCCAGAACGGTATGGTCAATGTATGTATTGACCGCGACCGGCGCCGACGCGCCCGCTGCAGCGGCAGCGCCCGCCGTTCCAAGTACCTGTTTTGTTACCGATTCAATAATTGCCGTCATATCCATGATTCTACACTCCAATCTATCTGTTTTTCATTTCATTTGCAGCATATATCACAGCGCCGACGGGTACAACATCGTTGCCCAACGCGCATTTCACAATTTTATACTTGCCCTTTGCCGATATGAACACCTTTTCATCCGTATATTTACGGACAGGATCCAGCAGCATGTCCCCCATATTCGCAATCCCGCCGCCGATAGAGACAATCTGCGGGTGGATCAGCGTAATGACATTGGCAAGGCCCACGGAGTATCCGCGCGCGATCCGGTCGATCTCCGCAAGCGCAAACGCGTCGCCGTCCTTGGCCGCAATCTCCAGTGTAAGGCCGCTGATCCGGGTAACATCGCCGTCAACAAGGGCGAGTATTTTCGAATCCTTCGGCACATAGCCGGGCCTGCGCAGCCTGTTTTGGATGCCGAACCCGGAACACAGGTTTTCCACCTTGTCATAGGCGTTGCAGTCAGTCCGCGTCCAGTCCGGGATATAGGTATGCCCGAAATACGCAGCGCCGTAACCGCTGCCGTCGTAGTATTTTCCACCCAGGAAAAATACGCCGCCGATTCCGCTGCCGATATTTGTATAAAAGAAATTATCACAACCAACGCCGCTGCCCGCATAGTATTCCGCAAAGCCGCCGGCAACGGTATCATTGAGCACAAAACAGGGCACCTGAAACGTTTTTTCAAACCATGCTTTTATATTGAAGTCCTTCCAGCCGTCCACCTGTACCGAAATCACGCTGACGCCGGTTGCCGTTTCAATGATTCCGCCAAAGCCAACGGCGACGGCGACGATTTCGCTGCCCGCAGGACGCGCCTCGATCATGGCCGCAATGTGCTCCTGCATCCAGGCGAGAATGCCTGCCGCGCCCTTTTCCAGCTCGACTTTACCGGAATCCATTTTCAATATCTTTCCCGCCGCGTCGGCAAGGCAGATCTGGTGCTTGGAGGCGCCGATTTCAACGCCGATATATAACCCGTTCAATGCCTGTCACCTCTAATCCAGATGATTCATTACGAGTCCCGTAATCAGCTTGGGATAAAAGTAAGTGGATTTCTGCGGCATTTTCTCGCCCGCTTTCGCCACATCCTTGATCTGGCTGACCTTGGTGGGATTCAGGATGAAGCAGCACTGCGAAACGCCGTTCTGCACGCCGGTCAGCGCCTCGTGTACGCTGCGCGTATAGGTAACTTTCGTCTGCTTGGCAAGGTCCTCTTTCGTAATGCCGAACACCTTGTCGAATATAAGGCTGTGCAGCACCGTAACGTCCAGATCGCAGTATGCGTCCGACATATCCGGCATCATCTTTTTTACTGCGTCCATGTCGTTGAGCGTAAGCAGATAGTAATATGCGCCGCCGGTATAGAACGCAATCGCGTGCCGGTCGTCATGCGCGGCAAGGACTGCCTCAACCGCGTCCAGATCTTCCCGTTTTTCAATATTGAACTCGGCGTTCATGCGCTCGACCGCATCCAGTTCGCTGAACTGCTCCAAATTGCGTACCATGCGGTGCGTCGGAAATACGATCAGGCCGTCGTTATCCATATCAATCAGGAACATCATCGTGTAGTTAACGCTGTCTTCCGGCGTGTACGTACCGCTGAACATGCGCTTGCGGCGGTAGTTGAGCGCCGTTTCATAGCGGTGATGCCCGTCCGCAATATAGAGCTGGCGCGTTGCAAACTCGCGCGTAAAGCCAGCGATCTGCTCCGCATCGCTTACAATCCAGAGCCGATGGGTACATCCGTCGTCCGTCTGGAACTCAATGTCGGGCGCAGACGCGGACAGCGACGCAATCCGGGTCGTCGTCTCAGCCTTTTCGTCCATATACATTGAATATATCTGTGATACGTTGGTCCTGGTCGCGCTGAGAAGCTCCAGCCTGTCGTCCTTCGCCTTGGACAGGGTGCGCTCATGTGGAAGGATCACGCGGTTTTCAAACTCCTCAAGCCTGACGGCGCAGACAATGCCCTTAATGGCCTTATAGCCGTCGCCAATCGGAAAGCGCAGCTCGTATATGTAAATACAGTCCTGCGGATCCTGCTTTAAAATGCCATCCTTACGCCACTGCTCGTACTTTTCCCCTGCAACCGCATATTTATTATCGCCTTTCGGCAGTTCGATATTTACGATATTGTAAGCGTTTTTCCCGACATACTCCTGCCGCTCGCTCTCGCTGATCACGTCGTACGGCGGACAGACGAGGGTTGCGATATCGCCGGCGCGGGCGCAGTCGTACCGGATTCCCTTAAATCCTTTTATTACAGCCATGTTCAACCTCCTAAATAACAATACCATAATATTAAACTATAAATCAATGTGATTTGCAAGGAAAAATGGAAAAAAATAATAGCTATAACCCCATGTCTTTATGTGCAAAATACACATGAGAGGTGAGTATCATGTACAATCGGCACAAATTTGTTACCGGCATGGCTGCCGGCATGGCGCTCGGCGCAGCGATCGGCGTTTTTACCCAGTCCAAACAGGCGAAGGCGATGGGCCGTAAATTTTCAAAAACACCCGTCGGACGCACGATCAAACATCTCGGCACCATGATCAACGAGATGATGTAAAAATATCAAATAAACCCTATACAGAGCGTCTCTGTATAGGGTTTATTCATGGGATCATTTCTTCAGCCTTGAAACGGTCTCCTGGTATTTACGAACGGACTCGTAGCTCTTACTACCCGCGGCTTTTTCAAACTCCGCCAAAAGCTCTTTTTGTTTTTTATTCAAGTTTCTGGGCACCTCGATCAGCACGCGGATATACATATCGCCGCGGCCCCTGCCGTTTATGTAGGGGACGCCGTAGTTTTTTATTTTGAACACGGTCTGATTCTGCGTTCCTTCAGGCACAACCTGCCGCACGGTATTGCCGTCGATCGTAGGCAGTTCCAGCGTGCAGCCGGATGCGGCCTGCACCATGGTGATCGGGACGTCGTACGAGATATCGTTGCCCTGGCGCTGGAACAGAATATGCGGTTTGACTGTAACGGTGATGTACAGGTCGCCCGCCGCGCCGCCGCGCCGGCCCGCGGAACCCTGGCCCGCAAGCTTGATCGACTGCCCGGACGCGATGCCGCCGGGGATGGACGCCTCAATGGTGCGCTCGCCGGTCGTATACCCTTTGCCACCGCAGACCTTGCAGGGGTCCTTTATAATCTGCCCGGTACCACCGCAATGACTGCAGGTGGACACGCTCGTGAACGAGCCGAGGATGGTGCGCTGCTGCGTACGCACCTGGCCGGTGCCGCCGCAGGTCGGGCAGGTCTGCCGGCCTTCGCCCTTATGCGCGCCGGTGCCCTTGCAGTCCGCGCAGACCTCTTCCCTGCGGTAGCGTATGGTGCGTTTGCAGCCAAATACCGACTCTAAAAACTCAATACTCAGCGAAATGGTGATATCGCGTCCCTTTACCGGCGCGTTGGGATTGGCCCGGCGGGCTCTTCCGCCGCCGAACATGTCTCCGAATATATCGCCGAATATATCGCCAAAATCGCCGCCGCCGTACTGGCCGTACCCGCCCGCGCCGGGGCCGCCCGCACCATAAGAGGGGTCTACGCCCGCGTGCCCGAACTGGTCGTACCGCTGTTTCTTCTCCTTGTCGGACAGGACGCTGTACGCCTCGTTTACCTCTTTAAATTTCTGCTCAGCGGCTTTGTCGCCCGGATTCAGGTCCGGGTGACAGGTTTTCGCAGCTTTGCGAAACGCCTTTTTAATTTCTTCGTCAGTGGCGTTTCGGTCGACGCCCAGCACCTCATAATAGTCTCTCTTGTCCGCCATTCCATCAAACCTCAATCAGTGAGGGGGTCGGTTTTTCGGCCCCCTCACGCGTGAATTTAGTCTTTCTTGTCGTCGTCCACGACGGTGTAATCGCCGGAAACGGTTCCGTCCGGGTTTTCCTGCGGGCCAGCCGCTCCAGCCGCGCCGTCCGCGGCGGCCTGCTGCTGCGCAGAAGCCTGCTGATAGAGCTTTGCGGACAGTTCATAGAACTTCTTGGAAAGTTCCTCCGTCGCGCTCTTGATCTGGTCGGTGTCATTGCCGTTAAGCGCTGTCTTGACCTTTTCAATCTCAGCCTTTACCGCGTCCTTCTCGGAATCGCTTACCTTGTCGCCAATTTCACCGAGGGATTTTTCAGACTGGTAGACAAGCTGTTCGGCCTGGTTGCGCACTTCAATCTCTTCCCTGCGCTTCTTATCCGCTTCGGCAAACTGCTCCGCGTCTCTGACCGCCTTTTCCACATCGTCCTTGCTCATGTTGGTCGAAGCGGTAATCGTGATCTTCTGCTCCTTGCCGGTGCCAAGGTCCTTGGCGGATACGTTGACGATGCCGTTGGCGTCAATGTCAAAGGTGACTTCGATCTGCGGCACGCCGCGCGGCGCGGCAGGGATACCGTCCAGATGGAACCGGCCCAGGGTCTTGTTGTCGGCCGCCATATCGCGCTCGCCCTGGAGCACGTGCACTTCGACCGAGGTCTGGCCGTCCGCAGCGGTCGAGAACACCTGGCTCTTCTTGGTCGGGATGGTCGTATTGCGCTCGATCAGCTTGGTGTTGATGCCGCCCAGCGTTTCAATGCCCAGAGACAGTGGCGTAACGTCGAGCAGGACAATGCCCTTTACTTCGCCGCCAAGCACGCCGCCCTGAATCGCCGCGCCGAGCGCGACGCATTCGTCGGGGTTAATGCCCTTGTACGGATCCTTGCCGGTGTAATTCTTGACCGCGTCGAACACGGCGGGAATACGGGTGGAGCCGCCGACGAGCAGGACCTTGGA
>USJY01000053.1 GCA_900555065.1 uncultured Eubacteriales bacterium | reverse complement strand
GCAGATGCCGATTTTGTAGTTTTCTCAAATTACTGTCTTATCGGCACACGGCAAAGCTTCGTCTTTTTTTGAAAGCGCGATTTGGTGGGTGATGATGTAGTCCTGGATGTCATATTCATGATGTCAAAAACCGCGCTAAGCAGACTTTGTTTCGGCGACGCTGTCGATAAACAGCGTATAGGGTTCTACTCCAAAGAAATTCGCAAACCGTTCGACTACGTCCACAGTTGTGTTTGTTGTGCCGTGCTCTATGGCGCGCAGATGCGTAATGCTGATATCCACATAAACGGCAAGCTTCTGCTGACTGAGATTTCGTTCTTTCCGTTGTCTTCTTATATTTGTTCCCAATGTTGTCTTGAGCCCCATATAATGATCACCACTCATAGAATACCGGAATTCCTGTAGAACTACAAGCACAATATACTGGCGAAGATATATGCGGGACGTATTTGTGTTGTCTTTATTATAGTAAAAACCAATGTCGTAATATGTCGAATTAAGGACAAAAAATCAAGAATCGTTCGACAAATGAAAATAGTCGGTCCGCAATGGATTTCTGTCAGCCCGGAAAAGGATGCCATTGGGCTAAAGGGAGATACTCGTTTATATTAGATCGGCGCGTTAACGGCATAGGCGTTGCAAAATGGCCATCGGTTACAATTTGGTTGCGAATACACCGATAAACCTTGCTAAAAAATTACATTCATATACAATTTAGTTAAAACTATTGATTAAATAAAATATTTATTATATAATTTACCCACAAAGAAGAGCGTAGAAATTGCGGGTGGGAAGGTGTGCGCAATGAAACCAAACTGGAAATTTGCAATGATACTGGCGCAACTGTTCTGTCTGCTGTTCATGTTTTGCGGCTGCGAATATAACGGCTGCGGCGGTACGCCTTTGCCGGAGCAGACGAATGCGCCGGAAGATATGCAGACCGCGCCGGAAAGAACGGCGGCCGCGGTCTGCATGGGGAGCGTCAGCCACCCGGCACACCGGATCGTACAGCTGGGATTTATGGAAAAAGCGGAGGAGCTCGGATACGAGGGACATATTCTGGGCCTGGATGCAGGAAGTATGCAGGAGCTGTACGACTGCTGGCTCGAAGGCGCCAAGGAGCACGACATCGCGGGCGCGATATGCTGGGTGGGCGACGATTCTTCCTACGAATTTCTAAAAGAGCTGCACGGCATGGGCGTGAAAACCGTCGTACCGCACTTTCAGCATTCGTATGTGGAATCTAAGGAATTTATCGATGTGAATTTGTATGCAGACATGGACCGTACTCTGTTTGACATGGGCGATTATCTTGTGCAACGTTTGCGGGAGAAAGGAATTTTTTCCGGCGGCCTGGGTTTTACTGTAAATGGTCCCGGACCGATTTATGAGGAAGTTACAGAATATGAAAACTATATGAAACAGACATATCCGGAGTATTCCATTATCGAGAGGCGGGCGGAAGGCGCGGAAGTGAATGAGGCTGCCAGAATTGTTACAAGTTATATTCAGAGTAATCCGGATATGGTGGGCGCAATCGGTAGGACAGGTGGCAGCGCGCTTTCCTGGTCTACTGCAATGGAGCGAACCGGCCGCGACGACATTGTTGTCGTCGCCATGGATTATACAATAGATAATCTGGATATTCTGACCGCCGGCAAAGTGGACGCGTTGGTTGCGTCACCGCTTTATGAGGAGGGATATTTGGGTCTTGCGCTGATTGACAATATGATGCATGGACGGGTGTACAATCTTTCCGAGGGCCTTTGGTGGCAGGAGCTGGACAATTGTATTATCCGAAAAGACGGCGAGGGCATAACCGGTCCAGCGTATTACTATGATCTGTTTACACGTGCACAGACGCGGTTCGGTCCAGCGGCATCCCTTGATTCGATTGGATAAAAGCGGGCGTACATTAAAATAAACTGTCTGGACGCGCCGCTGATATATACGGACGGTAATGGCGAATATGATTCGGCAGGCATGATCCAGTTACAATCATGCTCGCTGGGCAGTGGCCCTCAAAGCGAATTTGACTGTTGAATGGGGTGAAAACGCAGATGAAACGCATATTGCTGTTAATAGTCCGGCGCTCTGCGGACGTTTACAGACTATATGCGGGAAACCTACCCGGAGTGCAGAGTGTTAGAGCCGGAGTGGAAAAGTGCGGAACCGTTGGCGGAGGCAAGAGGGGCGAGGAGTATTGTGTATGAATATCCGGACGTGGTCTCCGGTTCTGGACTGACAGATCACAGCGCACAGGCATGGGCTGATCTAAAGAATACTGGTCAGTACGACGTAATTGTATCTGGCTTCTATTATGCGCAGGAAAACCCGGTCGTTTTGACCTCCTCAAAGCGGACGCCCTGGTCGCACATCCATTGTACGCGGCAGGACCGGAGGAAATGGCTATTTAAATTTTTGCGGCAAAGCGTTTCATACATCGGATACGAAGGGAAGAAGTCTTTGCATATGTCAAGGTTATATCCCAGCGGCGCAGGAATCCATAATCCCGCGTTGTACTATAATCTGTACGCGCGGCTTGACGAGAAATTTGGAAAGTTTTATATGAAAAAAGAGAGGAGAAAAAGAAATGAAACGTATGATCATTATGGTACTGCTGGTTTTGGAACTGGTCTGCCTGTTGTGGGGTTGTCAACCGTACACTACCAATGACTGTGCCGGGTCGCCCGGTCCGGATGAGATGAGCGAGCAGGCGGCTGCGCAGAGTAAGTCTGAGAGCGCGAAGGAAACGCGTTCGGCCGCAGTCTGCATGGGCAGCATCAGCCACCCGGTACATCGGCTTGTGCAGCTGGGGTTTATGGAAAAAGCGGATGAGCTTGCGTACCAAGGGCATGTTTTGGGCCTAAACGAGGGCAGCACGCAGGAATTGTACGACACATGGCTTTCCGGTGCGCAAGAGTACGACATCGGCGGCGCTCTGTGCTGGGTGGGCGACGATTCCAGCTACGAATTCCTGAAAGAGCTGCACGGCATGGGCGTAAAGATTGTCGTTCCCCATTTTCCGCACTCGTATCAGGAAACAAAGGATTTTATTGATGTCAACATCTGTCATGACGTTAATGAGACCACGATAAAAGTCGCCGATTACATTGGCCAGACGCTGCGGGAGCAGGGGATCACATCGGGCAGTATCGGATTGACGGCGAACGGATGTTGCGTTTTACATGAGGACTTGACGGTTTTTCGGGATCATATGGAGGCCAATTATCCGGAGTATACAATCCTGGACACAGTCTACGAAGGCGCTGAGGTGGTAGAGGCGCGGAATAAGGTCGAGGGCTATATACGGGCCAATCCGGACATGGTCGCCGGATATGGGAATACAGGCGGCAGCGTGCTGTCGTGGTCGTCGGCAAAAGAGCTGACCGGTCGCGACGATATCCTTGCGGTGGGATACGACTATACGAAACAGAATCTGGATATTGTCGCGGAAGGCGGCGCGGTTGCCCTGGTCGCGCAGCCATTGTATGAGGAAGGGTATATGGCGCTGGAACTGATCGACGAGCTTTTAAACGGCAAAATTTTTAACACGAACGAAGCGCTTTGGTACAAGAAACTGGACGCGCCGCTTGTCTATCCGGGCGGCGAGGGCGCGCATGGCGTTGCGCGTTACTATGATTATTTTTCTCGGTCGGAAGCGCGTTTTGGAACCAGTTCCAATTACTGATAAAGGTGGGATTGTGCGTGAAGCGCGTGACGGCGGTTATATTGCTTGTCATCGTATTGCTGCTGCCAATAGGGTGCGGCGATTCATCTGGGCCTGTGCCGCCGTGCGCGCCGGAAGCTTCGCCGGATGTTCCGGTAAACCAATCAGCCGCAGTCTGTATGGGCAGCGTCAGCCATCCGGTGCATCGAATTGTACAGCTGGGATTTATGGAGAAAGCGGAGGAGCTCGGATACGAGGGGCATATCCTGGGGCTTTCTGAAGGCAGCGTGCAGGAGCTGTACGACTGCTGGCTTGCCAGCGCAAAAGAATATGATATTGCCGGCGCGGTATGCTGGGTAGGCGACGACTCCGCGTATGAATTTTTGAAAGAGCTGCACGGCATGGGGGTGAAAGTTGTAGTGCCGTATTTCCCGCAGAAATACTATGAGGCAAAAGAGTTTATAGATGTGAATCCCCATTCGGATTTGGAGCAGACGATGCTGGACGCAGGTGATTATCTTGTCGAACACCTGCGGGATAGAGGTATTGATACCGGCGCTTTGGGAGTCAGTGTAAGCGGACCGGCATTGTCGCATGATAATGTCAGAGAATATATGGATTACATGGAGTCTCATTATCCTGAATACAGAAATGCAGACATGGTATTGGAGATTTCCACAAGGGAAAAGGCAATTGAAAAAATAGCGGAATACATTGATAATAACCCTGATTTAGTTGGAGCAATTGGAAGAACAGGCAACAGCACTATTGTCTGGTCCGAAGCGAAAGGAGCGTACTGGCCGGGATGATATATTTACAATGGGTATGGATTATACAAAACAAAACCTTGATCTTTTGAATAGCGGCGACATAGACGCACTGATCTGCCAGCCGATTTATGAGGCAGGTTATGTGGGAATGGAGCTGATTGACGCGTTGATAAATGGAGAGGTTTATAATAAGACTGAGGAACAGTGGCATTATAAACTGGAAAACAGGATCATCTCGAAAAACGGGCAGGGGCAAAATGGTACTGCGTATTATTATGATATATATGAACGTTCAGAGGCTAGGTTTGGAAGTTGAAACGAGTAGGAGACAAATTATGAAACGGTCGGTGTTTGTTCTTTTGATAGCGGCGGAGCTGCTCTGGAGGTGTTGCAAGATGGCGGTGTGGATGCACTGATCTGCCGGCCCCTGTATGAGGAGGGGGCCGCCAGCATGGATCTGATCGACCGGTTGCTGAACGGCCAGGTGTTCAACCAATCGGAGGACACGTGGTGGCAGCGTTCGCAGACATATTTCATCCGCAGGGCCGGCGAGGGAATCAACGGTGTCGACCGCTACTTTGATATGTACAAACGGGCGGAAATGCGCTTTGGCCCTCTCCAATAGCGGCGGATTGTGCGTGAAACTGTTTTTATGGGCGGCGTTCTGTTTTTGCAGTGCGCCGCCCCTTAAACCAACAAAAAGATCGACGCTCGTTGTGCTCTTTTGGTGATTTCGCTGGTTTCATTGTTTCTCAGGAATAATCCGTTGACAAAATTATTTTCTCGTGCTACCATATTAGCGTACTAAAGTGAGGGCCGGTGTATTTTATGGCGGCCAGCGCACACCGCGGAGACATCAATTACAGGACAATGGAACGCCGCGATGGGGGAGGACCTGAATGAAACGATATCTGACAATGTCCCCGGAAGGGACGCGGGACTATTTATTTGAGGAGAGTCGGGCGCGTACGCATGTGGAGCAGACGCTTGCCAACGTGTTTTCCAGCCGCGCATTTTGCCGGGTTGTCACGCCTACGCTGGAGTATTTCGATCTGTTTTCGGCGGATTGCGTCGGATTCAGTGCGGAAGAGGTGTATAAACTTGTCGACCGCAAGGGGCGCATTCTCGCCCTGCGCGCCGATTCCACCGCGCCGATCGCACGGCTGACAGCGACAAAGCTCAGGGACGAGGCGTTGCCTATACGCCTGTATTACAGTCAGCCCGTATTCAAGGTCAGTCCGCAGCATTCAGCCCAGTACGATGAGGTGATGCAGTGCGGCGTGGAACTGATCGGCGCGCCCGCGCAGAATTCCGATTTGGAAATTTTGGCCCTTGCAGCTTCTACGCTGCGCAGTTTTTCAGCCAAGTTCCGGCTGGAAATCGGACATATCGGCTTTTTTCAGGCTGTCATGGACGATTTTCCCATCGACGGTGAAACTAAAGAGGAAATCCGGAGGCTGGCGGAGCGCAAAGATTTTGCGGTGCTGTATGAACGGCTGCGCGACTACCGCGCATATCCGGCCTATGAAGTGCTGACGCAACTGCCCCGCCTGTTTGGCGGCGCGGAGGTGCTGGAACGCGCGCGCGGGCTGATCACAAGCGAGCGCGGCCGCGCCGTTCTCGATTACATAAGCGGCGTCTACGCCGCGTTACAGCAAATTCATCCCGACGACGATGTGATGATAGACCTGGGCCTTGTGCACCGTAATGATTATTATACCGGCATACTCGTTCGCGGGTATATTGAAAACATGGGTGAAGCCGTTCTCTCCGGCGGCAGGTACGACACGCTTCTGGCCAATTTCGGCGCGCCGCTGGAGGCGATCGGATTCGGTGTCAATGTGGATTTGCTGACAAGGCATGTGTTAAGCGCGGCGCACAGTCCGCGCGTGCGCGCGGACCTGCTCGTGGCCGCCGCTGCGCCGCAGACGGCGCGGGCGTTGCGCTGGGCGGAACAGCAGGCGGCTGCGGGACTTGTAGTGGAGAGCGCAGTACTTCCCGATCGGGCCGCGGCTCTCCGGTATGCGGAAGAGCGCGGCATTGGACGCGTTGAATTCTTCGGTGCGGACAGCCCGACTGAGAAAGGATAGGCAGATGGCATCTTGCAGGATCGCCCTGACAAAAGGGCGTTTGGAGGCGAACAGCGTCGCCATGTTCGAGCGCATGGGCTATGACATGGCGGGTTTAAAAAACAAGGGGCGCCGGTTGATCATTCCCGTTCCGGACGCGGATGCGGAGATCGTACTGGCCAAGGCGCCGGACGTAATCACATATGTGGAACGCGGCGTATGCGATATGGGAATTGTCGGCAAGGACACGATCATGGAACAGGGCGGCTCATTTTACGAGGTGCTTGATCTGGGCTTCGGCGTATGCCGGTTCGCCCTTGCCGCACGGGCAGGCGCCGATTTCTACGGCGGCTACCGAACCAAGGTGATCGCGACGAAATATCCGGCTGTTACGCGCCGGTTTTTCGAGGGGCGGAACATGGACGTGGATATCGTAAAAATCGAGGGCTCGGTAGAGCTCGCCCCTTTGCTGGGACTTGCGGACGCGATTGTGGACATTGTCGAAACAGGCGCGACGCTCAAAGAGAACGGTTTGGCCGTGCTGGAAGCCGTCGCGCCCGTATCGGCCCGTCTGATTGTGAACACGGCGAGCATGAAGCTGAAAAAACAGCCTATTGAGACTTTGATTGCGCGTATGGAGGAATATCTGCGCGTCCAGAAGCAGCAGAAGAGAGAAAGCGGGGATGTGAAATGATCAGGACAATCGTGGCGGATGGGACGACGGAAGTCAATTTGTTGAAAGAAATGCGTGGGCGCGCGGGTGAGATAGACGCAAAGGTGACCCGCGCCGTCATGGAGATACTCGAGCAGGTGCGTCTGGAAGGCGACGCGGCGGTTCTGCGCTATACCCGTCAGTTTGACGGCGTTTCGCTTGACGCGCTCGAAGTGCCCCGTGCCGCTGTGCGCGCAGCTTATGAGCACAGCGACGAAAAGTTTGTACAGGCCATGCTGCGCGCGAAGGAAAATATTGCCGCTTTCCACCAGCGGCAAAAGCAGCAGGGGTTTATCGATATGCAGCCCTCCGGCGTACTGCTGGGCCAGCGGGTACGGGGTCTGCACCGCGTCGGGCTGTATGTGCCGGGCGGCACGGCGGCTTATCCCAGTTCCGTACTGATGAACGCAATTCCTGCAAAAATTGCGGGCGTGGGTGAGATCGTGATGGTCACGCCGCCCGGCCGGGACGGCAAACCCAATCCCGATATTCTCACTGCGGCCTGGATCGCGGGCGTGGACAGGGTGTTCCTAGCCGGCGGCGCGCAGGGCGTGGCGGCACTCGCATACGCAACGGAGAGCGTGCCGCGTGTGGACAAGATCGTGGGCCCGGGCAATATCTATGTCGCAACGGCCAAAAAGCTCGTGTATGGGACGGTTGACATCGACATGATC
>USJY01000052.1 GCA_900555065.1 uncultured Eubacteriales bacterium | reverse complement strand
GCAACCGTTTCCGTCGAGGATCTGGAAACGGGTGACCGGGTGACCTATCAGATCGTCGGAAACGATGAGGCCGATTTGAAAGAATTCAAGATTTCGATCACGTCGCCTATGGCAAGAGCATTGATCGGACGGGAAGAAGGCGATGTCGTCGAGGTCAATGCTCCGGCGGGCGTTCGGGAATACGAAATCCTGGAAGTGTTGTATATCTGATTGAATTTATCTGGCGAGCGCTTTCTTTTTTGCGCTTGCCGGACGCGCGAAACCGTGATATGATTAAATCAGCGCGGACAAATCATACGACGGGGAGAGTTGGCAATGAGTGTTTTTGAAGCGGTCATGCTCCTGTGTTTCGGCGCGGCGTGGCCTTTTTCCATTGCAAGATCTGTGAAATCCAAATCCACGCACGGGAAGAGCCTGGTATTTTTGCTCATACTGATTGCGGGCTACATTTCGGGAATTATCAACAAGATACTGTACAGCAACGATATTGTCTTGTATTTATACATCCTGAACCTGGCCATGGTCTCCACCGACGCGATTTTGTGGGTACGCAACCGCAGGCTTGAAAAGCGTGCGGACGCGGAGAAAAACCGGGAGGCGTAAGCCTTTCCCAAACCGGGGCCGGAGTTGGGGAGACGAAGCCGGTTTCCGGCCTTGGAACAAAGACCCAGGGCATATTTCCAGTCGTGGCACGGAGACGCAGGGCGGTTGCCCGGCCGTGGCACGGAGACGCAGAGCGGTTGCCCGGCCGTGGCACGGAGACGCAGGGCGGTTGCCCGGCGTGGCACGGAGACGCAGGGGAATTGCCAGTTGTGATAGGATCCGCAGCGTCAGTTCCAGCCGAGATTACGGGGAAACAGGGCCGGCATACGAACGGCCCGCTCATGCGTGTGCTTGCCGCGGCGTCCATCCGCCGGCAGGCATGGCGCATAAACACCTTCTCCAAAGTGCGGTGCGAATTTTAAGAGACGGCTACTAGACGGCTCCCGTGATGAGACGGCTCTGTGTTCATGAAAACAACGCGGATGCTGGGGAACACCACACAAGCCAGCACAAAGCCGGGAGAAAGCGAATGCTTTCTCCCGGCTTTTCAGCGCAATGCGGCGCGCGGCGGCGGGGCCCGTCAGGGCCGGCCGCCCGCCTTGTGCCGTCATTATTCGTGGTCCATTGCAAAGCGTTCGTCCGTCAGCTCGTTGTACTCGCCGCGGGGAACATAATGGGTATGCAGGTACTCGTGGGACTTGTGGCAGCCAGGCTTGCCCCATTCCTTGTAGAAGTCGATGATCGCGGGGTTCTCATGGGACTTGCGCAGGGTCTTGCCCTCGTCCTCCGTGTAAATCGCCTTCATGCGCTTCTCACGGGTCGCCGTAAGATCGTTCGTGCGGGGCATGCCGCCGCCGGTGATGCAGCCGCCCGGACAGCCCATGACTTCGATGAAGTGGTAAGGCGACGTGCCGTCAGCAATCTGCTGCAGCAGCTTCTTGGCGCCGGCAAGGCCGCTGGTAACGGCAACCTTGACTTCCACGCCGTCGAGGAAGCTGTATTCGGGAAGCGGGTTCTCGATCTTGATCGTGCCTTCCTTGATCTGGTCAAGGCCGACGATCGGGGCGACGTGCAGGTCTGCAAAGGGCAGCTCACGGCCGGTGACGAGTTCATAGACGGTGCGCAGCGCGGCTTCCATAACGCCGCCGGTTACGCCGAAGATATCGGCTGCGCCGGTGGACAGGCCGAGCGGCTTGTCAAACTCTTCGTCCGGCAGGCTCAAAAAGTCGATGCCGAGAGACTTGATCATACGGGCCAGCTCGCGCACGGTGATGACCGCGTCCACGTTGGGCAGGCCGTCGTTCTGCATCTCAGGACGGACGATCTCGAATTTCTTCGCCGTGCAGGGCATGACGGAGACAACGTAGATGTCCTTCGGATCGACATTGATCTTCTGCGCATAATAGGACTTTGCAACTGCGCCGAACATGGTGTGCGGCGACTTGCAGGTGGACAGGTGATCGAGCTCCTTGGGGAAGGCGTGCTCGACATACTTGACCCAGCCGGGGCTGCAGCTTGTGATCATGGGCAGGACGGCTTCTTCGCCTTTGAACGCCTTTGTAATGCGCTCCAAGAACTCCGTGCCCTCTTCCATGATGGTCAGGTCTGCCGCCCAGTTGGTATCGAACACATCGTCAAAGCCCATACGGCGCAGCGCGGCGGCGAGCTTGCCGGTTTCGCAGCAGCCCGGAGCCAGGCCGAATTCCTCGCCGATACCGACGCGGACAGCCGGAGCCGTCTGAACGATGACGCGCTTTGTGGGATCGTTAAGCGCAGCCCAGACCTTTTCAGTGCCGTCGGTCTCACGCAGCGCGGCGACAGGACATACGACGGTGCACTGACCGCACTGGGAGCAGTCGACGTTGCCGATCAGCTCGCCGGCGGCGGGGCCGATCTTGGTGCTGAAACCGCGGTTCTGCGCGTTGAGGACGTTGGTTTCCTGTATCTGGTTGCACATGGTGACGCAGCGGCGGCACAGAATGCACTTGCTCAGGTCGCGGGTGAAGGCAGGGCTGATGTCCAGGCCCTCGCCGAGGCGTTCGCCCTCATAGCGGCACTCCGTCACGCCCAGCTTCTGGCCGAGCGCCTGCAGTTCGCAGTGCTGGTTGCGGCTGCAGGTAAGGCAGTCGCGGTTGTGGTCGGACATAATGAGCTCATACATCGCCTTGCGGGCCTTGCGCACTCTGTCGGTGTTGGTATGCACGACCATCCCCTCGCTTACGGGGACGATGCAGGACGCCTGCAGGCGGGGCGCGCCCTCGACTTCCACGACGCAGATACGGCACGCGCCATATTTATGAATGTCTTTATAATAGCACAGTACAGGGATATCGATACCCGCGCTGCGAGCCGCTTCGAGTATGGTGGATCCCTCAGGGACGCTGACGCTCTTGCCGTTGATTGTGAGATTTACCATTTCCAGCGTTCTCCTTTCTTATTCCTTAATGATTGCGCCGAATTTGCATTTTTCAATGCAGGATCCGCACTTCACGCACTTTTCCGGGTCGATGTGATGAGTCTGCTTCACGACGCCGGAGATGGCTTCCACCGGGCAGGCGCGGGCACAGGCGGTACAGCCGATGCACTTGTCCTCCAGGATACGGTACTGGACCAGAGCCGTGCAGACGCCGGCGGGACATTTGCCGTCGAACACATGGGCCTCGTACTCGTCGCGGAAGTTTTTCATCGTGGACAGGACCGGGTTGGGCGCCGTCTGGCCGAGGCCGCACATCGCGGTATCCTTGATGATGCCGCCCAGCTCTTCGAGCATGTCGAGGTCCTCCGCGCTGCCCTTGCCCTGGGTGATGCGCTGCAGCGCTTCCAGCATGCGCTTGGTGCCGACGCGGCAGGCCGTGCACTTACCGCAGCTCTCGTCCTGGATAAAGTCCATGAAGAAACGCGCGGTATCGACCATGCAGGTGTCTTCGTTCATGACGATCAGGCCGCCGGAGCCCATCATGGCGCCGAGCTTGATCAGCGGATCATAGTCCATCGGTACGTCGATGTTCTCTGCCGTGACACAACCGCCAGACGGACCGCCGACCTGGGCCGCCTTAAACTTCTTGCCGCCGGGCAGGCCGCCGCCGATGCGGTAGACAATGTCGCTCATTTTCGTGCCGATGGGAACTTCGATAATGCCGGAGTTTACAATGTCGCCTGCCAGGGCGAAGACCTTGGTGCCCTTCGCCTTCTCCGTACCCACGGCTGCGAACCAGTCGGCGCCGTTGAGGACGATGGCGGGAACGTTTGCGAACGTCTCGACATTGTTGATGATGGTGGGATACCCGAACAGGCCCCTCTGGAACGGGAAGGGCGGCTTCTGGCGGGGCTCGCCGCGCTGGCCTTCGATGGAGGCCATGAGGGAGGTCTCTTCGCCGCAGACGAACGCGCCCGCGCCGATACGGATTTCCAGGTCAAAATAGAAGTCGGAGCCGAACAGCTTCCGGCCGAGCAGGCCGTATGCGCGCGCCTCTTCGATCGCAGCGCTCAGGCGCTCGACCGCGATGGGGTACTCCGCGCGGATGTAGACATAGCCGTGGTTCGCGCCGGTCGCATAGCCGCCGAGGATCATGCCCTCGATCAGGTTGTGCGGGTCGCCTTCAATGATGCTTCTGTCCATAAATGCGCCGGGGTCGCCCTCGTCGGCATTACAGACGATGAATTTCTTGTCGCCTTTGGCGTTGTGGCCGGCTTCCCATTTTACGCCGGTCGGGAATCCGCCGCCGCCACGGCCGCGCAGGCCGGACGCCTTGACTTCGTCCACAACATCCTTGCTGGACATGGAGCCGAGCGCCTTGGCAATGGCATAGTAACCGTTGTTGGCGATATAGCTGTCAATGTTGCTGTATTCTATTATGCCGCAGTTGCGCAGCGCTATGCGGACCTGATCACGGAAAAAGTTGATATCGTCGATCTTGGGGATGTGGCGGTTTTCCGCGACGTCAAAGAACGTGTGCTTCTCAAGGATTTTGCCCTCTACCAGATGCGCGCGCAGCACTTCGCGCACGTTTTCCGTGTCAAGGTTGACATAGAAAATGCGCTCGGGCAGGATCAGGATGACGGGGCCGACCGAGCAGGTGCCCATGCAGCCCGTCTCATATACTTTGGTCTCTTCGGCGATGCCGAGCTTGCCGAGTTCGTCGATCACCGCGTCGCGTACGGCGAAGCAGTTGGAAGACACGCAGCCCGCGCCGGCGCAGACGAGCACCTGATGCTTATATTTGCCCAGCTGCTCCTGATACGCCTTCTTGATCGCGTCGAGATCCGCAATGCTGTTGACTTTTACGCTCATGTTTCTTCACCCCCGACTCAATATTCCGCCAAAATGTCGTCGACATTTTTCGGCGTGACATACTTATAGACCGTATCGTCGACCATGATGGCGGGGGCGAGCCCACAGGCGCCGATACAGCGTGCGATTTCAAACGTGAACTTCTTGTCGTCGGTCGTGCCGCCGACCGGCACGCCGAGCTTTTCCTCCAGCGCCTCGACCACGAGCTTGCCGCCCCGGACATAGCAGGCGGTGCCCATGCACACGCGGATGGTGTGCTTGCCGCGCTCCACCGTGGAGAAGAACGAGTAGAACGATACGACGCCGGAAACGTATGAATAGGACAGTCCCAGTTCATCCGCTATGTACTTCAATACATCCTCCGGCAGGTACCCGTACAGGTCCTGCGCCGCGTGCAGGACCATAATCAGGCTGCCTTCTTTGTCCCGATACGACTCGATGACTTTGGCCAGCAGCGCCTTTTTGTCCTGCTCATGTACTGCGCAGTTGCAGGTGCAGTTTGCTTCTTGATTGCTCATTTTTTACCTCCTATCTCAACGTTGCCCCATAGAAACCATACAATCTTTCCCTATACTTGTTTTGGCAGCAAGACTCGAAAAAATCCGCTGACCTGGCGCATTCCCCCGCGCCTGCACTGTGAAAATACAGTACCCGCCAACGAAATTTTTTCTGTCCTGTTACTGGAAATAAAATATGACTTCAGCGCCGGAGAATTCGTTTTTCTCGCTTCCGGCACCATTATAATACCTGAAAAAAAAAGAACTGTAAAGCAAATCGTTCATAAGTCCGCAAGAGTTTTTATTGTACCAATCCACTTTCATCCAATGTGCTATTTTTCGGCTGAAATGGATTTTTTTACCGTGAAACCGCTGGTTTTTGCGCGGCCGTACGCGCAGGCTGCACAGGTTTCGACCAGGCACGCCGGCGAGTTTTCAGAATAGGATAATAGCAGCGGTTTAACCATACCGGCAAAGGGGTTTTTGGATTGCAGATACTGTATTCGCTGCTGGAAGCGTTCGCGATCGTCTTCGCGCTGTCCGTCGACGCGCTTGTCACGGGGTTCGCCTACGGCGCAAAAAGAATCGCCATCCCCGTTTCCTCCACCCTGCTCATCAGCGCCATTTGCAGCGCGTTTTTGGGCGCGGCGCTGTACCTGGGGGACTGGATCGGCGGCTATATGCCCTACAGCCTGACTGCCGCCGTCTGCTTTGCGCTGCTTTCGGGGCTGGGCGCTTCCAAAATATTTGAAAGCGCCATTAAAAACTTCATAACCAGACACAGCGGATTCCAGAAGGATATCCGATTCAGAGCCTTCCATCTCGGATTTCTGCTGCGGGTATTCGCCGAGCCGGAGGAAGCGGACCGGGACGGTTCAAAGGTGCTTTCAGCGCGCGAATCCGTCATGCTTGCCGTCGCGCTTTCCTTCGACAGCGTTGCAGCGGGCTTCGGAACCGGCATGGCGGAAGCGAACCCGCTGCTGCTGACCGGCCTTTCCCTTGCAATGAATGTTCTATGCATTGTGGCCGGCTGTCGGATCGGACGCAGAATCGCCCGCCAGACCAGGCTGGACCTGTCCTGGCTGAGCGGGCTGCTGCTGATTGCGCTCGCCGTCTCCAAACTGTTCGCATGAACACTAGCGCGCGAGGATCTCTACGCTCTCTATGCGTACTGGCGTGAGCGGCATGTCGCGCGCGTCCTTTTCCACCGCCGCGATCTTCATCGCGACGTCCAGGCCGCGCACCACCTGGCCGAACACTGTGTGACGGAAATCAAGCCAGGGCGTGCCGCCCGCCGCCTCATACTGCGCGATTACGTCGGCGGGCCACTGCGCTTCGGGGCCAGCAGGCCGGGATCGACGCTGTCGGCGGTGACGATAAAAAACTGGCTGCCGTTGGTGTTGGGCCCGGAATTCGCCATGGCGAGCGCGCCGCAGTAGTGGTGCAGGCAACGGTCGAACTCATCCGCGAAGGGCCGGCCCCATATGCTCTCGCCGCCCCGGCCGGTCCCCTCCGGGTCGCCGCCCTGGATCATAAAACCCTGGATGACGCGGTGAAAGGTCAGCCCGTCGTAATAGCCGTTCTTTGCGTGGCCGAGAAAGTTTTCCGACGCCTTGACTGCGATTTCGGGGAACAGGGCGATGCCGATATCCCCCATCGACGTGTGCAGGACAAGGGTTTCCTGCTGTTCAAACTGGTACATACCCATACCTCTTTTCATTCAATCATATTGAACGCGCTTATTTCCCCTGCGTGCGCTGGCAGGTCGTCTTCCCGCCCGCCTTTGCATGGTAGGACTTACAGGCGGCGCAGTCGCCGTGCCGCGCGCAGGCGGTGTTCTTGCATGGACAGTTCTGGTTTTTCATTCTATTCCTCCTTATGATATAGACGCGCCGAGCAACGACGCGAGGGCGGGGACGTCTGCAACCAGTGCGGTCGCGCCGGCGGCGTCCAGTTCCGCGCGGCCGCCGAAGCCGTACAGGACGCCGACGCCGTCGATCCCCGCGGCGCGCGCACCGGCCACATCCTCGGCGCGGTCGCCGACCATGACGGCGGTGTCCGGCGCGGGCGAACCGAGCCCGGCCAGCACATGGCGGATGATCTCGGCCTTGTCCGAGCGGCGGCCGTCCATTTCACTGCCGCCGACAAAGGCAAAACAGTCCAAAAGGCCGTACTGATCCAGAATCTGATTGGTGTATACGGCCACCTTGCACGAGGCGACAGCAAGGGTTCGGCCCTGTTCAGACAAATGCCGGATCAGCGCGGCCATGCCGGGATAGAGCGTATGCTCAAACACGCCTTTTTCTGAAAAATATTCCCGGTATTTCGCCACGGCCGTCTGAAGATCCGCTCCCTGGAACCGGTACTCGTCCGCAAAGGTGTGGTACAGCGACGGACCGACAAAACGCGCGAGCGCGGCGGGGTCTTCCACCCTGACGCCGAAATGGGCAAGCGCATACTGATAGGCGTGCGTAATGCCCGCCATGGAATCGATGATGGTGCCGTCCAGATCGAACAGGACGCCCTGGATGTCCTGCGCCATCAACGTTCGAAAAGCCCGTCGAAGTAGCCCGTGCCGGACTTGGTGATGCCGCCGGAACGCTTCGCGAAGGCCAACAGCTCGGTGATGGTGGAGAACGC
>USJY01000051.1 GCA_900555065.1 uncultured Eubacteriales bacterium | reverse complement strand
CTGTACCACGACGCGGAGGAAACCATCACGGGGGATATGCCCACGCCGGTCAAATACTTTTCGCAGTCGCTGCGGGACGCGTTCGCCGAGGTGGAAACGGAGGCGAAGGAAACGCTTCTGTCCATGCTTCCGGAGGAGATGGCGGGGGTCTACCGCGGCCTGCTGTACTGTACGGATCCGCAGGAAAAGCGGCTGGTCAAGGCTGCGGACGTTTTGGACGCGTATATCAAATGCGTCGAGGAGGCCAAATCCGGCAACGCGGAATTTGCGCAGGCGGGCGCGGCGACGTTGGCCAAGCTGCACAGCCTCGCCTGTCCGGAAGCGGAATTTTTCTGCGAGAAATTTTTGCCGGCCTATGAAAAATCTCTTGACGAACTGCGCGCAATGGAATAAGATTGCATAAGAATCCGAATCTGGAGGACAAGCCATGAAAACCGCGATGAAGGGTACCCTGATAAATTTCATTAAAATATTCGCTTTGCTGGTCGCATCCCTGCTGCTTATTTTTCTGACAGGCCTGCTGCCCGAGGCGCAGATGGGCGGGACAAACCTGCGCGTGTTCGTCTTTTCCGTAGTGCAGAGCATGATTCTGTTTTTGGCGAGCGATCTTACGGGCCATATTTACGGCGCGGCCTGTATTGCGTTCGTCATGCCGGTCGTGGGCTATTACTGGGTCGGCATGATGTCGCCGATCTTTATTGCAGTGCTTATTTTTTCCAACTGTATGCTGGTTCTGTTCAACGTCGTCAGCCTGCAGCGCAACAACTATCTTTGCCGTGGAATCGGCCTTGCGCTCGGTTCTCTCGCGCGCTACGGCTCGCTTTGGCTGCTGGGCAAACTCGCCATCTCCCAGATTGAGGTGATTATGATGACGCAGAACGTCGTGGACGAGGCCGGCATGGAACAGGGCGCGGCGCTGATCCGCGAACAGTTTGTCAGCGGCCAGCTGCTCGCCACCATTGTCGGCGGCCTGATCGCATTCGCCATCGCGCCGGTCATTCTGGCCGTCTACCCGAGCGGGAAACCTGTCACGGCGGAAGACGCAGCCGCGCAGAAACGCGACAAAGAAAAGTCGAAAAAGCAGGAGAACGCGCAGGGCAAAGACAAGCCCTCCAAACTGGTTGCAGGCGGCTTTGCGTGGACAAAGAAAAAATCCCAAAAGCAGAAGAACGGGACCGGACCCGCCAAAAAGAACTAGGCGCGTCCGCCCCGATTATTCCATGCGCTGCGCCGTTTTGGCGCAGCTTTTTTATGTGTCCACGCACCGCCGCAGCGGGTAAATAAATCCATGCAAACGGTTGCGGAAGCAACGAATCCATGGTAAAATATATTATTAAAAAAGGGGACAAAGCTATGAAAGTGTTCGGGATCGATCCCGGAATCGCCACGGTCGGCTTCGGCGTCGTGGACTATACGGACAATAAATTCCGGCTTCTCGAATACGGGACTGTGACGACGCCGCCCAAACTCGAGCTGTCCGTACGCCTGGAAGGGATTTACGACGAGCTGCTTCGGCTCATCGGCAAGCACGAGCCGGATGCGGTGTCTGTGGAAGAGCTGTTTTTCAACACCAACGTCACAACCGCCATCGCCGTGGCTCATGGCAGGGGCGTCGCCCTGCTCGCGGCCAAAAAATCGGGCAGGCCCGTGTACGAATACACGCCCCTGCAGGTCAAGCAGGCGGTCACCGGCTACGGCCGGGCAGAAAAGGCGCAGGTGATGGAGATGGTCCGCATGTTCCTGGGCCTGCAGAAAGTGCCCCGGCCCGACGACGCGGCCGACGCGCTCGCCGTCGCCATCTGCCATGCGCATTCGGCGCGCAGCGCCCTGTTTGAAAATATCACGGCGCGGTAACGCAGCCGGAGAGGAAGAAATATGTTCTATTACCTGAAGGGCGTGCTCGCCCTCAATGACGGACAAAATATCGTGGTCGACTGCGGCGGGGTGGGCTATAGCCTCGTCACCTCGCAGAATTCCGCGGCAAAGCTCGGCGGCGTGGGTAGCGCCGTCACCGTCTATACCTATATGGCGGTCCGGGAAGGAGATATCGCGCTGTACGGATTTGCGGATCTTATGGAGCTGGAAACCTATAAAAGCCTTATCTCCGTCAGCGGCGTGGGTCCCAAAGTGGGCGTTACCATTCTCTCCGCCCTCACGCCCGAACAGCTCGCCCTTGCCGTCTCGCAGGGCGACGCGCGCGCCGTCGCCCGCGCGCAGGGCGTAGGCCCCAAGCTCGCCCAGCGCATTGTAATGGAGCTGAAGGACAAGCTCAGCCTCAGCGCTGCGGAAGCGGCGGGCTGGGAGGAATACGCCGCGCCTTCCGCCGCCCGGTCCGGCGCGCAGGAGGCGGCTGGCGCGCTTATGGCCCTGGGCTACCGGCGCGGCGAGGCGGAGGCCGCCGTCGCCAAGCTCGACGGTTCGCTGCCCGTGGAAGAGCTCGTCCGCCAGGCGCTGCGTCAGCTGATGAAATAGGAGGTGGGTTCCCATGATGGATGAGGAAAACAGAATTATCACAACGTCCTTTACGGCGGACGACGAGAACGAATCATCCCTTCGCCCGCGCTTTATGGTGGACTACACCGGCCAGGAGAAGATCAAGGATAATTTATCCGTATTCATAGAGGCGGCCCGCCTGCGCGGCGACCCGCTCGACCATGTTCTGCTCTACGGCCCGCCCGGCCTTGGGAAGACGACGCTCGCGTCGGTCATAGCCAATGAAATGAACGTGAATATCCGCGTCACCTCCGGTCCCGCCATTGAAAAGCCGGGCGACCTTGCGGCCATTCTCACCAATTTGGACGACGGCGACATTTTATTTATCGACGAAATCCACCGCCTCTCCTCCAGCGTGGAGGAGGTCTTGTATCCGGCGCTGGAGGACTATGTGCTGGATATTATCATCGGCAAAGGCCCGTCGGCCCGCAGCATCCGGCTCGACCTGAAAAAATTCACTCTCATCGGCGCGACAACGCGCGCCGGCCTGCTCACCTCGCCGCTGCGCGACCGGTTCGGCATGCTATTTCGGCTCGAGATGTATACGGTGGAGGAGCTGACGCGTATCATCACGCGCAGCGCGGGCATCCTGAAATCGGAGATCGAGGCCTCTTGCGCGGAGGCGATCGCCCGGCGCAGCCGCGGCACGCCGCGTATCGCCAACCGCCTGCTCAAGCGCGTGCGCGACTTTGCGCAGGTGTATACCGGCGGCATGCTTACAAAAGAAGTGGCCGTCATGGCTCTCGATAAACTGGAAGTGGACGAACTGGGTCTGGACAATACGGACCGGCAGATGCTCCGCTCCATCGCCGTCAACTTCGGCGGCGGCCCCGTGGGCCTGGAAACGCTTGCGGCCACGGTCGGCGAGGACGCGACGACGATTGAGGACGTATACGAGCCGTACCTGCTGCAAATCGGCTTTTTAAGCCGCACCCCGCGCGGCCGGTGTATTACGGCCGCCGCCTGCCGGCATCTTGGGATCGAGTTCAAGGGCTCGCCCATGCTGGAGGTATAGGCCGTATGATCGTATCCGACGCATGGCGGGACTACCGCCTTCTCGACTGTTCTGACGGCGAACGCCTTGAAAGCTGGGGCGGCGTCGTACTGGTCCGGCCCGACCCGCAGGTAATCTGGAAGGGCGGCCGGTCGCACCCGGCCTGGTCGGACCCGCACGCGCGGTATATCCGATCTTCTACCGGCGGCGGCCGCTGGGAGAACTACAAGCCCGTTCCGGAACGCACGCTCCGTTACGGCAGTCTGCGCTTTCACGTGCGCCCGACAAATTTCAAACACACCGGCCTGTTCCCGGAACAGGCTGCGAACTGGGACTGGGCCGCGGGCCTGATCCGCGCCGCCGGCCGCCCCGTACGGGTGCTCAACCTGTTCGCCTATACCGGCGCGGCGACGCTTGCCTGCGCCGCGGCGGGCGCGAGCGTCTGCCATGTGGACGCCGCCAGGGGCATGGTCCAATGGGCGCGGGAAAACGCGGCGGCGTCCGGCCTTTCGGCCGCGCCCATCCGTTATATTGTGGACGACTGCGTCAAGTTCGTGCAGCGTGAGATACGCCGCGGCAGCCGTTACGACGCGGTAATCCTCGACCCGCCCTCCTACGGCCGCGGCCCGGGCGGGGAAATCTGGAAACTGGAAGAACAGCTGTACGGGCTTGTCGAGCTCACCCTCGGCGTACTGACGGACGCGCCGCTGTTTTATCTTTTGAATTCTTATACCACCGGTTTTTCCGCCGGCGTAATGGGTTATCTGTGCGGCCGACTTCTTCTGCCGAAGCTCGGCGGCTCGCTCACGGCGGACGAGCTGGGTCTCCCGGTCGAGGCCTCCGGCGCGCCGCTGCCCTGCGGCGCGTCCGCCCGCTGGCAGGCGTAAAGTTCAAATTATTAACGCTACCGGCCGGATTGCCGCCCGGACCCTGCTGCGCTTGCGCGCGCTGTCCGCCCGCTTGGCAAAGCCTGGCGATGAAATCCTTACGCGTTACCTGTCCGAAACGAGTAACAAACCCTGAAAGGACCTGCGCATGGAAGAAATCATTCGCGTGGAAGGCCTGTCCTTTACCTATGAGGGGCAGCCGCGTCCCGCTATCGAAAACATAGACCTCGCCGTACGGAAAGGCGAATTCCTGGTCGTCCTGGGGCACAACGGCTCCGGGAAATCCACGCTCGCCAAATGCTTCAATGCAATCCTGCTCCCAAGCTCCGGCCGTGTGCTCGTCGGCGGCATGGACACGGCCGACGAATCCCGGCTCTTTGACATCCGGCAGCGTGTCGGCATGGTCTTTCAGAACCCTGACAACCAGATCGTCTCCTCCATCGTGGAGGAGGACGTCGCCTTTGCCCCTGAGAATCTGGGCGTGCCGCGCGGCGAGATGCTCGAGCGTATCGACTATGCGCTGCGCGCTGTGGGCATGCAGGATTACCGCTCCCATTCGACAAGCCAGCTCTCAGGCGGGCAGAAGCAGCGCATCGCCATCGCCGGCGTCATCGCCATGATGCCGGAAGTCATTGTGCTCGACGAACCGACCGCCATGCTCGACCCCAAGGGCCGCGACGAAGTCATGTCCGTGCTGCACACCCTCAACCGCGAGGCCGGGATGACAGTAGTGCACATCACCCATCATATGGACGAGGCTGTACACGCCGACCGCGTGGTCGTCGTCAATGACGGGCGCATTCTCATCGAGGGCGCGCCGGCGTATGTATTCCAGAACGCGGCGCTGCTCAAGAGCGTCGGTCTCACAGTCCCACAGAGCGTGGAACTGATGTTCGAGCTTCGGCGCGAGGGTCTGCGCGTCCCCCTGTCGGTTCTGACGGCGGAGGACTGCGTGGCCGTAATCGAGAAACTGTTAAACGGGGAGGACGACTATGCTTGAACTGAAAAACCTCTCCCATGTCTACGGCGCCAGAACCCCGTTTGAAAAGACTGCGATCCGCGACGTGAACCTGAAGATCGGCGCGGACGAATTCATCGGCCTGATCGGGCATACCGGTTCGGGCAAGTCCACCCTGATCCGGCATTTTAACGGCCTGTTAAAACCGACTTCGGGCACGGTGCTGGTAAACGGTGAGGACATCGGCGCGTCGAAGGACGCGCTGCGCCGCGCCCGGTTTTCCGTAGGCCTCGTCTTCCAGTACCCCGAATACCAGCTGTTTGAGGAGACGGTGTATAAAGACGTCTCCTACGGCCCGAAAAACATGCTCCTGTCCGAGCAGGAGATCGACAGCCGCGTCCGCGAGAGCCTCTCTTTCGTCGGCCTTGGCGAGGACGTATACGAGAAAAGCCCGCTGGAGCTTTCAGGCGGGCAGAAACGACGCGTCGCCATCGCAGGCGTACTGGCCATGCGCCCGTCCCTGCTCGTGCTTGACGAGCCGACCGCCGGCCTCGACCCGCGCGGCCGGCGCGAGATTATGAAATACGTGCGTGAATATGCGTCGAACGGCCGTTCGGTTCTCTTTGTGTCCCATTCGATGACCGACGTGGCCCGCTACGCGTCGCGCGTGCTCGTGATGAACGATGCGCGCGTCGTGATGGACGGTACGGTGCCCGAGGTATTCTCCCATGCCCCCGAGCTCAAGGCCATGGGCCTGAACGTTCCGCAGATAACGGATATTTTTATCCGCCTGAAAGAGAAGGGCTATGACGTGGACACCGCCGTGTTCTCCTATGAACAGGCCGCAAAACAGCTGCGGCGCCTGCGGGGAGGTGGGGACGGTGCTTAAGGATATCACCCTCGGCCAGTACTTTCCGGGAAATTCGTTTCTGCACAAGCTCGACCCGCGCATGAAGCTGGGCCTGGTCGTGCTGCTCATCGTGAATATTTTCGTCGCGCAGACGCCCATGGCCTATGTCGCCGCCGCGCTGCTGATCGTGCTCGCCGTCGCGGTTTCCGGCATCCCTGCCCGCCTCATTCTCAAGAGCCTGAAACCCCTGATCTTCATCATTGTCCTGACTACAGTCATCAATATATTCTATACGCCGGGCGAAGTGCTGGCCCAGTGGTGGATTTTCAGGATTACGGCGGAGGGCATCTACCGCGCGGCGTTCATGGCGATCCGCATCATTCTGCTCGTGGTGGGCACGTCCCTGCTCACCTATACCACCTCTCCCATTATGCTGACGGACGGTCTGGAACGCGTCCTCTCTCCACTGAAAAAGATCAAGGTCCCGGTCTATGAGTTCTCGCTGATGATGACGATCGCCCTGCGCATGATCCCGACCCTGGTCGAGGAAGTGGACAAGATCACCTCTGCCCAGAAAGCGCGCGGCGCGCAGCTGGAGACGGGCAACCTCTTCCAGCGCGCAAAGGCGCTCGTACCCATCCTCATCCCGCTGTTCGTGTCCTCCTTCCGCCGCGCGGACGAGCTCGCCATCGCCATGGAATGCCGCTGCTACCGCGGCGGCGCGGGCCGCACCCGTCTCAAGGAGTACCATTTGGGCGGCAGGGACTACTTGGCGCTCGCCGTCACGCTGATCAATCTCGGCATGATCATTCTCGCAAATCTCTATCTGCCGTGGCTTGCCCTATGAGCCGGTATCTGTGCACCCTCCGCTATGACGGAACGGCCTTTTGCGGATGGCAGGTGCAGAAGAACGGTCTGTCCGTCTGCGCCGTAGTTGGAGACGCGCTCTGTACCCTGCTGCGCGAACGGGTGAATGTGACCGGCTGCGGCCGGACCGACGCGGGCGTGCATGCGCTTTGCTACAGTTTCCATTTCGATACGTCCGCCGCCTTTGACCGCCGCCGTTTTCTCACCGGGATGAACGCGCTTTTGCCGGAATCGGTCGCGGCGCTCGCCGTCGTCCCCGTCCCTGACGGGTTCCACGCGCGCTACAGCGCGCTTGGCAAAAGCTATGTTTATAAAATCTGGAACGCGCCGTATATGGACCCGTTCCTGCGCGGCCGCGCCTATCACTGCGCGGCGTCGCTGGACATTGCCGCCATGCGCGCCGCGGCGCGTGCCTTTGTCGGGAGGCATGACTTCCGCGCCTTCATGGCCTCCGGAAGCGCGGTTACGGATACGGTCCGCGAAATTTACCGGCTGGACGTGGAGACGGACGGGCCGCTCGCAACTGTGTTTGTCGCGGGCAGCGGCTTTCTGTATAAGATGGTACGCTCCATAGCGGGCACTCTGCTTGATATGGGCCGCGGCCGGCTCTCACCGCAGTCTGCCGCCGCACTGATCGAGTCCGGCGACCGCGCCGCGATCGGCATGACCCTGCCGGCCTGCGGCCTGTATTTCAACGAGGCGTATTACGCGCAGGAGCAGATAGATAAAATATTGAAAAGTACGCACTAGGATAAAAGGGTAAAATTTGGAGTAAAACAGTATGACGGAAACAGAATTGTACCGCGGCGGTATATGGATCCGGCGGGTCAAGTGGAGCGCGTTGCTCCTGCTTATTGGTTTAATCCTGCTGGTATTCCTGCTCAACCTCGGCAGCTTAAACGGGGACGATCTGCGCCGCTTTGCGGCCCGGG
>USJY01000050.1 GCA_900555065.1 uncultured Eubacteriales bacterium | reverse complement strand
GATCACGCGGCTGTGCAAGGTTTCCTCCAGGTGCAAGAGGCGTTCGGCTTCGCCCTCCGTCATACGGGAAACCGGAATGCCCGTCCAAGAAGAAACGATTTGCGCCACTTCCTCTTCGCCCACGATTTCCACGCGGCCTTCGCGGCGCTGCTCCCATTCCTTGCGGCGCTGGGCAATTTCATTTTGCAAGCGCTTCTTTTCATCGCGCAACTGGGCGGCCTTTTCAAAATCCTCATGCGCCACGGCTTCTTCGGTTTCCTTGCCCAGCGCTTCCAGACGCGCTTCCTGCTCCTTCATATCCGGCGGCGCGGTGAACGCCTTGATGCGCACGCGCGAAGCCGCCTCGTCGATGAGGTCGATCGCCTTATCCGGCAGGAACCGGTCGGCAATGTAGCGGTCGGAAAGCTGCACAGCCGCCTCAATGGCCTCGTCCGTGATGCGCACGCGGTGATGCGCCTCGTAGCGGTCGCGCAAGCCGTGCAAAATCGCCACGCTTTCCTCTTTTGTGGGCTCGCCGACCAGCACGGGCTGGAAGCGGCGCTCCAGCGCCGAATCCTTTTCGATATATTTGTGGTATTCATTGAGCGTAGTCGCGCCCACGCATTGCAATTCCCCGCGCGCCAAGAGGGGCTTCATGATGTTCGCCGCGTCGATGGAACCTTCGCTTGCGCCTGCGCCCACCATCGTATGCAGCTCATCGATGAACAAAATCACGTTCCCGGCCTTCTTGATTTCGGCCATGGCGTTCTTCAGGCGCTCTTCAAATTCGCCCCGGTATTTTGCGCCTGCGATCATGCTGCCAAGGTCGAGCGCGACGACGCGTTTGTCCTTGAGCGTTTCGGGGACGTTGCCCTCAACAATCCGGATCGCCAAGCCTTCGGCGACGGCCGTTTTGCCCACGCCCGGTTCGCCGATAAGGCAGGGGTTGTTCTTTGTGCGCCGGGACAGGATCTGGATAATGCGGCTGATTTCCTTATCACCGCCGATGACAGGGTCGATCTCGCCGGCGCGCGCAAGCTCCGTCAGGTCGCGCCCGTACTGGCCGAGCGCGCCGTCCTTACTACCGCTGCGCGCAGGTCTTCCGCCGCCGGACGCGCCGTAATCCGGCTGTCCCGCGCCGCCCGCGCCTTCAGACAGCTCCATGACGAGCTCGTCGTACAGCGAAGAGACGCTCACGCCGAGTTCTTCCAGAATCTCATCCGCCTTGCAGCCCTGTTCGCGCAGCAGCGCGAGCAGGATGTGCTCGGTGCCGACGTAGTTGTTCTGCAAATTGCGCGCCTCATAATAGGAGGTCTCCAGAATCTTTTTTACGCGCGGGGTCATATCCTGCGGCGTGACTGCGGACGGGGAGCCGACGCCGATGTTGTCCGCAACGGCGCGGACCGCCTTTTCCACGGTGATATCCTTGCCGCGCAGAACCTGGGCGGCTACGCCGTCCTGTTCGCGCAGCAGGCCCAGCAGCAGGTGCTCGGTGCCGATATAGCTGTGGCCCAGCTCGGCCGCCGACTGCAACGCCAGGTTCAGGGCCTTGCCGGCCCGCTGTGTGAATCTGTCAAAAGTCATAGTTCATCCCTCGATTCTTTTTGGATTGTCATATTGCAGCATTTGTAAAAATCAGCGTTTGCACAGGGCTTCCCTGCACATATTGGCGCGTATTGCATCGCGTTCTACAGGCTCCAGCGCTTTACCCTCTCGCGCCGCAATGGATGCGGGCCGGGTCTGTGCGAACAGGTTGTCAAGCGTATCCAGACTGCCGCTGAGCAGGCCTAAGACTATGCCGGTGCGGCAGAGCGAATAAAACTTGAGAAACTCCACGCCGCTCATCAGCCGCGCGCTTTGCAGCGTCGCCCAGGCGCGTTGGATCTTGTCTTCAAACGCCACGGGGTTCGCGTCATACCAGTACTTCAGCAGGCGTTCCTCTTCGGAGATAACGCTCTGGATCACTTCCTTCAGGCGGTCGAGCGTTTCACGCTCGTTTACGCCCAGGGTAATCCGGTTGGAAAGCTGGTACAGGTCGCCCTCGGCCTGGCTGCCTTCGCCGTATACGCCGCGGACGGTTACGCCCAGACGATTGGTTTCGCTCACCAGTTTTTCGACGGCGCGCAGGGCCGTGATGGCCGGCAGATGGAGCATGACCGAAGCGCGCATGCCCGTACCGACGTTGGTATGGCAACTTGTGAGATAGCCCCACTCTTCGCTGTAGGCGTATCCCAGCTTCTCGCCGAGCAGGCGGTCGAGCTGTTTTGCCGTCGTATAAGCGGAATCCAGATCAAATCCCTTTTGCAGAACCTGTATGCGGAGGTGATCTTCCTCATTGATCATAATTGACACATTTTTGGATTTATTTACAATCAGTCCGCGCCCTTTCGGGCCTCTTGCGAATTCCGGGCTGATCAGGTGTTCCTCCGCCATTGCCTGTACCTGGATTTCAGGCAGGCCGTCCACATCGATATATTCGTATTCGCGACCCATATTTGCGTTGGCCGAGAAGAAGGCGGCGCGCACCTTCTCACGAAGGCTTACGCGCTGCTTCTCCGTCATGCGGGTCGGAAAGGGGAATTCGGTCAGGTTTCTTGCAAACCGGATTCGGCTGCTGAGCGCGGCCGATTGCTGCTTATGCGCCATGCTGATTCGCCTCCAGTTTCTTGATTTCGTCCCGGAGCACCGCCGCCTTTTCAAACTCCTCCGCGGCGATCGCCTGTTTCAGTTCTTCACGTTTCTGCTCCAGCGGGGATAGGGCCTTTGCCGGTTTTGCCGGTTTGGCGGCGCGCCTGCCTTCCTCTACCATGGGCCGGATGGGTTCGGGCAGCCATCCCGCTTCCGGCTTATGCGTCACGTCGCCGTGTACCCTGCGGATTGCGTCGCGCAGTTCATCTTCAAAGAAGGAATAGCAGTTGGCGCATCCGATGCGACCAATCTGTGAAATATCGCCGATGGTCGCGCCGCACTGCGGACAGGCCCGTTCCGTCGCCGCCGCGCGGACAAGGCTCGGGAATCCGAACCCGAAACCGCCGAAGGAGAAATTGCCGATGGACATCTCCTTGGCGCACTGCGGACAAAGATACATTTCCGTCTTTTTTCCGTTGATAACCTGGCTGTAATAGGTATTGGCTTCATTTTTGTTGCATTTTTGGCATAACATCGTCGATTCCTCCTTACGCGATGATGGATACAAGCATGTTTTTGAAAATATCGGCGCGCACTTCGCTGCGCCGATCCCGCTCCAGGCGGGACAGCACCTTATCCGAAACGGCGGCGGCCATAAGCCGTGCCTGTTCGGCAGTGATGACGTCAAAGTCGCACATATTTTTAAGATACCGTTCCGCCGTCACGGCGTCCAACCGGTCGCCGACCGCATTGACAATGTGCATCACATGCCCGGCGCGGTCGCTCTCGACCCGGTATATGCGGATATATCCGCCGCCGCCCCGCCTGCTCTCGATGACAAACCCCTGTTCGGGGCGAAACCGCGAGTCAAGCACATAGTTGATCTGGCTCGGTACGACGTTGAACTGTTTCGCCAGCTCCTGGCGCTGCAGTTCGAGCACGCCGTTTGAATCGCCCAGCAGCTCATAGATGAAAGCGGCGATTTGATCGCTGATCCCCATTTGATAATCACCTGCTTTGCGCTTTTGATTTTGACTATATTTGACCTTTGATTTAATTATACTCGCTTTTTGGCCAATGTCAATACTTGAAATCAATTAAATTTATTAAAATTCAATTAAAAACAACTGTGTAAATAATAAATTACGCTTTTTTCTCACTGGTACTTCTATTTTCATTTGATTTCTTTGATTTTCTATCTGCAACAAAGCGTTTTTTGTACTGATGTTCGGCACTGCTTTCAAAATAGTCAGGAAGATAGAACTCTTCGCCGAATTCGGCGTCATGGTCGTAAACGCGTCTTTTGCTCATATCCATTCTCCTTCTGTTTTGTACCATTATTGTATGTGCAGCGCGCAGTTTTATTCCCCGGTACAGGCCTTTGAAGAAGAATTTATATTGCGCATCATGTTTGAAAATCAAACGGGCCGCGCGCCGCAGCAGGCGCATGTTCGCTTTTGGGTTCCGGTTCTATCCTGCGGCAGTTTCAGCGCGTTTTATGTTTTTTCATAGGCTGATTGCGCGAACCGTAAACCCGTTTTAAGGCGCGGATCGCGTCGTTTTTGCTCGCCTGCAAAAGCAGCGGGACAAGCGCATCCTTCGCCTGTCCCGCTGAAACGTTCGCATAAATTCCGATTTTCCGTTTTTGGCGGCGGTTCACTGTATGCGGCTCCCGCCTGTCCCGCTGCAGCCCGCCGCCCGCGTGCTTTTCTCATCGAACAGCTCGCGCCGCGGACCTGCCGGACCCGTCTCAGAAAAGCGTCACTTCCTGTTAAAGCATAAATTTTTGATTTTTTTGAGCGGATAGGCGATCGCCCTTCCCTGAGACAGCGCGACGCTCAGGATAACGGCCAGGCATAAAAACGCCGCTTTCCCGTACCAGCCCATGGCAAACAGGCTGGAAAAATGCGTGAAATGATCTGCAAGGAGATAAACGGGCCAATGCCAAAAGTATACGTCAATAGAATGCGTTCCCATTTCAGTCACAAATTTTATATCGCGTCCCGGCGTCAGGATGAGGAGCGCAAAACCGGTCAGGGCGGAAATGCCATAACACATTAGCCGGGCGAGTGGGCCGTACGCCGCTACTTCGGCGGAAAATGGATTCCGTCCGGTAAACAGATGGCGGTACGGATAGAACGCATCCAGCTCAAAAAAGCATAAGTATGCCCAGATTGACAGGAGGATCAACGCGCAAACGATCATTGTACGGTTTGATTTAAGGCGTATTATTTTTTCTTGTCGAACCATTGTTCCGGCCAAATAGAATGGGAAAAAGACGATAATCCGGGAAATATACAGGAAATCTCCGATGGAACGGTCGTAACCCGCAAAACAGGCCAGAACGACTGCCATGACCAGCAGATACGTCCTGTTTTGATTGCGCAATAAATATGAAACGATCGTATACGCTGCGAGAGCAAAGAAAAACCAGGGCAGCCCGCTATCGGAAAGGAGAGAAAAATTCGCCTTGCCGTTTACAAGCAGATCGCATAAGGCCAGCGCAATTTTCAGTAAAAAACCTGCGCTGGTATAGAACAGGCATTTGGACGTTATACGCTTGTCATTGTAAAAGCAGCCGGATATAAACACGAAAAGGGGCATATGGAACGCGTATATAAACAGGTATATGCTTTTACATATATCGGATTGCGCGCTGAAACAATCTGCAAAGTGGCCGACTACAACCAACGTGACCAGGATAAACTTCAAATTGTCGTACAGGGCGATTCTGCTCTTACCAATGCCGTTTTCCATTCGTATTCTTCTTTCACTGCGAAAGTTTCGGAAATTTCACGCCGGGCTTTTCAACCCGGACGTCCGTTGCCAGACGGTTGCAAAAGAGCTGCCTGCATAAAATTTTACTGTGGGCTTGAACCCGCAAAAGTTGGTTGCAAGCCGGCGCGCCCACGCCGCGTTGACAAGCGCACAGCGAAGGCGCGGCGTGACTTTTTGCGGAGAGGAGGAACAGTGAAGCGGGAGACTGATTTTCACTTTGTGGAAATCGGAGCAAGCGGAACTTGTTCCGACGAGGCAATACACGGACAGTTCGAATGCCGACAAAGCTTATCAAGATATGAGGTGTATTGTCATGAAAGAAAACGCAATCAACTGGGACGCTGTTCCCGATGTGATCACGAAAGACCAACTGTATCGCATTTGCCACATCAGCAAATCCACTGCCCTGTACCTGCTACAAAGCGGGAAAATCCCCTGCGAGTACACGGGCAGGAAAACACGCTGCTACAAAATAAAAAAGGAGGATGTGATTGCCTATCTGGAAAACCGCAAGGTGTTCCCCGAAAGCTATTCCGCCCCGGCAGGCTGGTACAAAGGCGATTATACTGTTCAGATGGAAGAACAGGTTCCCCCAATCGTGCGGGAGCATTTGCGTCTGTATTATACCGATCTGCTCTCCGGCTATCCCGATGTACTGACCACCCAAACGGTTTCCAAAATCACCGGTTACGGAAAAACCGCCATCAACAACTGGTGCAATCAGGGACACATCAAGTCTTTCCGGAAAAACAACGTCAACCACATTCCGAAGGTCTATTTGGTGGAGTTCTTCTGCTCTACCTACTTTCGCACCATCACCCGCAAATCGCCGTGGCACATCCGCACCCTGCAAGGCTTTTCAAGCTGGCGGAAAATCCGTGACCTGCACACAGCAGACAGCGAAGGAGGTGCGGAGTAATGACAAATTTTCTGGAAGAGCTGTACTACGGAAATGTTGATCCGCAGGCCAGAGGATACCGAAAGGGCAGTCATACTCTTAAGGTTTCAAAAGACATCAACGAGCTGGAAGAAAAGCTGACCGGGCGTTTAAGCGGCGAGGATAAGGCGCTGTTCCTAGATTTCTGCAACGCTTACGGAGAACTGATGGGCGAAAGCGGTCTTGATTCTTTCATTGTAGGCTTCCGCCTCGGTGCAAAAATGATTTTTGATACCTTTTGCAGCGACGACGCTCCGTTTGAAAGCTATCTGAAAGATTAAAAATCGTACATTCGAAAAGCGAAGCCTCCTTTGGTACAATGAGCGTATCAAAGGAGGTTTTCTATTATGGCTAAAACAATATTTGAACAAATGGGCGGCACATACACCATTCAGGGCGACTATTGCCTGCCTGATCTGGCCTTACTACCCGAAGAAAAACGTCCTATTGGCGTATGGGCGCATCGCCGCAGACAGTATCTAAAGCAGCACCATAAAATTCTCTACTGCAATCTGCTCACTTCCGGCAAGCTCTACTCCTATCTCGCTGATGTAGAGGATGAAGCACAGACACTCTTTCTTCGGCTGGTAAAAAAGTATGCCGGAAAGGAAGGTGTTACCGAACAGCTTAAGGCGGAGAATCCAATGAAATGGGTACGCATGATGAATAATATTCGAGAACGTGTCAACGAAGTTGTAAATGCAGAGATGATTTTCATATAGAAACTATTGCAATAATAAGCGGGTGCAGGAGTTTGGATTCTTGCACTCGTTTTGTTTTCTAATCCCATAAGAGAAAATTAGTCAATCACAATTTGCCTAATCGTACTTGACTAATTTTAATTTTGTGTTATACTGTATTTAGTTATACTATAAGCAATGCGTGTCGCTGAGATGGGAGGATGTAATCCATGTTTATCGGCAGAGAACGTGAACTTGCGACGCTGAATAAGTTATACGCATCGGACAAGTTTGAATTTGTAGTAATATACGGCCGCCGCCGTGTCGGCAAAACGGCGCTGATCAGCCAGTTTATTGACGATAAAAGCGCCATCTATTTTATGGGTGTTGAGAGCAATGCCAAGCAGAATCTTGAAAATTTCAGCAAGAGCATTCTAAGCTTCCATACCGGCATGGAGGCCGAAACCTCTTTCCTGTCCTTTCAAGCGGCTTTGGAGTATGTGTTCAAGCTGGCCGAAAAGGAACGGATTATTCTTGCAATCGACGAATACCCTTATGTTGCCCGCTCGTCAAAAAGCCTCGCTTCCACCATCCAGCTTCTGATCGACCAATATAAAGATACTTCCAAGTTAATGCTGATTCTTTGCGGCTCGTCGATGTCCTATATGGAAGACCATGTCCTTGCCTACAAAGCGCCGCTTTACGGCAGACGGACGGCGCAGATGAAAATTCTCCCCTTTGACTTTGAGGAGACCTGCCATTATTTCAAAAATTTCACCGATGAAGAGAAAGCCTATGTGTACGGTATTGTCGGCGGCACGCCCCAGTATCTACTTCAGATGAGCGATAAGCTGAGCATTGAGGACAATATCAAAAACACATTTCTGAATCCCAACTCCGCCCTGTTTGAAGAGCCGGAAAACCTGCTCAAACAGGAGGTGCGGGAACCGGCGCTCTACAATGCGATCATCACGGCCATTGCCACCGGCGCTTCTCGTATGTCGGAGAT
>USJY01000049.1 GCA_900555065.1 uncultured Eubacteriales bacterium | reverse complement strand
TGGGATGGCTTTCTCCCTCAGAATTTACTGTCCAATATGTTTGACAAACCTACACGCGCGCCTTTACCCCTGCAAATATTGCAGGATTCCATCCGCAAGGCCCTTTGCAAGCCGGTCGCGCGTCTCGGCTTCGCACAGACGGTCGTACTCGGCGGGGTTGCACATATAGCCCATCTCCATCAGCACGGACGGGCATGCATATGTGCGCGTGACATAAAAACTGTCCCGGATCACGCCGTTGTTCTCCATCTCCGCGGCGGCGCAGACGCTGTCTGTCAGGACTTTTGCGAGCCGCTGCGCGTTCGGATAGGCGTAATACGCGCAGGTGCCGCAAGCGCGCGAGGGGTCGGCCGATTCCGCCACAGAATTAAAGTGCACGGAAACGGCTACGTCGTACCGGTCGGCCTGATATTCCTGCACGACCTCTTCTATTTCCTTGGGGGCGTCGTAGTCGCTGATCGTCGTCACCGACGCGCCCAGTGCGGTCAGGTAGTCGCGGGTACGGTTGACGATATCCTGGTTGAAATCGTCCTCCACCCAGCCGTCGGCCCCGAGCGGGCCGGGCGCGCCGGAACGGCGGCCGTGGCCGGCGTTGAGCGCTACTTTCATCCCTGCAAGCGGCTGCGCCTGTTCCGATGCGCGCCGGGGCCTGGAAAACACCACTGTCACGCCGTCTTCATCGGATTCAAGGGCATACCCGGTAAACGCGCGATCGCCCTGAAACTGAATCAGGTATTCGACGCGGTCCGCGTACCGCCGGACAGTTACGTCCTCCTCCTGAGACCCGAGCGCAAGCGCCGGGAACACGGACAGGCTACGGCCGTACGCCGTTATGCACACGCTGTTCGGATATGCGCGCACATCCACCGCACGCGCGCCCGTCTTATATATTTTCAGCCGCAGCTCCGTATCGTCCTCCTCCAGCCGCGCCGTGCGTATGAAACTGTCCTCCAGCGTCTCGTTGACGAGCTCGACCCGGCCCTCCGCAATGAATCCGAAGTCTTTGAGCACATAGTACCCGTCTTCAAACCCGACGGCTTCCAGCACCGTACCCGTGAGCACGGGCACGTCGAAACGCGCGTATACGATACGGGTGTGGCGGATCACGCTGTCCGGTTCCGTCACTTTCAGAAATACGCGCCGGGTCGTATCGTATATGGAGAGCGCGCCGGCGCTCGTCACCGTTTCGGTCCCCTCCTCCGACTCGATCCTGTAGGAGACGGCGTCCTTCCCGCCGCCGTAGAGGACGGCCTCGCAGGCATACGTCCACCAGTCGCCGTCCGTATCGACGGGTTCCAGCGTAAATTCAGCGGTCCTATGTACAGCGGTCACCGACGCGCCGGCCGGCGCGTTTACGGACAGTTCGACGCTCTGCCCGGCGCTGTACCAGCAGTCGGAGCCGGGCCAGGGCTGGTATGGGTCGGCGTTCTCGCCGCCGTCGAAAACCTGCGTGCGGGTAATCGTATAAGGGAATTCCTCGTCGCCCTGTGTAAATACAAAAGTGTTTTCGCCTATGTCAAGGTCAAGGTAAAGGCTGAAAAAGCCCTTTTCCGTCATGGATACCGCCTCTTCGCCGAGGTAAAGGGGCAGGCTGGGGTTTGCACCGCCGATAATGCTGCCGCTCGACGCGCTCGTTGTGTAGCCGCCGTTCGACGAGCTGAACAGGACTTTCGGCCCGTCCTCCGCCGAGATCAGCGGCGGGGCTCCGTATTCTTCCGCAGGCGCGGCGCCCTGCTCCGGCGGCTGTGATTCCGGCTGGTCGGACTGCGGTACGGATTCGGACTCCGGCGCAGCTACGCCCGACTGGAACAGGGCGCCAAGCTGCCGGACAATGCCGTCCGGATCCTCCGTCAGCGTCGCGTAGCGGTAAAAAACGCTGCCGCCAAAGCTGCCGCTGTTCATGGCATAAGCGACCTGGTCCGCAAGCTCGCCCGGTTCGTCCCAGCCGTATTCGTCGAGGCAGACCTTATACGCGGCGTGGCCGGCGACGAGCTTCACATCCGTCCCCTGCACCACGTCCTTCCACCAGTCGTATACCACCGGGAATTCGACGCCCGGCTGTTCCATACTCCAGTAAATCTGGGGCGCGATATAATCGAGCAGGTTTTCCTTTACCCACAGCCGCGTGTCGGCGTACAGGTCGCTGTACGTCTCTACGCCGGCGCGCGTTGGACTGCCGAGCTCACTGTTCTCGTCGCTGCGCCACACGGCAAAGGGAGACACGCCGAACGCCACGTCCGGCGCCGCCGCTTCGACTGCGTCGTGCACGGCGCGGATGAGCGATGTGATGTTGTCGCGGCGAAAATCTTCAAGGGACCGCCCGTCGCCATACTGCGCATAGCTTTCCGCATCGTCAAACGACGCGCCGGCTACCGGGTAAGGGTAAAAATAGTCGTCGAAGTGGATCCCGTCCACATCGTAGTTTTCTATAATTTCCACAACGCCGTCTACCACCAGCTGTCTTACTTCGGGGTAACCCGCGTCAAAATACAGCTTCCCATCGGCGTACGGGACGGTGTATTCCGGATGCGCACGAGCGGGACTGCCCTCCGGCAGAGAGGCGGGATCATGCTGCGGCTGTTCAGCGTTGCCCGCCGTCACACGCAGGGGATTGATCCAGGCGTGCAGCTCAATTCCCGCCGCATGCGCCCTTTCCACGGCATAGGCCAGCGGGTCAAAACCGTCCGGCAACGCGCCTGTGGACGACAGGACGCTGGAGACAGGAAATATATCGGACTTACAGAGTGAATCGGCGCAAGGGCGCACCTGCAGAAATAGCGCGTTGAGTCCCCAGCTCTTTGTATTTTCAATGATCGTATCCAGTTCCGACTTCAGCTCGTCCGCGCTCAGGTCGGGCCTGGATGGAAAATCCAGGTTATACACAGACGCGGCCCACACGCCGAGGATCGCAGTCTCACCGCTCTCCGCTTCCACAGCGGAGCCGGGCCGGCTTTCCGACGTTGCGGAGGAGGACGAACCGCCGTCCCCATCCCCTTCCGGCCGGCCGGCAAGGCCGATCCAGAGCACTGCGGCGGCCAAAACCAGGCCGAGAACCACTGCAAGTACGATCTTTTTCATAGTTCCGCTCCTTTATGTATCAGCGCTTTCATCCGGGGTTCGCGTATGCCCGGGGCCGGTGCTTAGCCGGGACCGGCGTTTGCCCGGGGACAACCTTTGTCCGGGGCCGGCGCTTATTCAGGGCCAAGTTTACTGGGCTTGTATCGTTTTCCGCTTATCCAGTATATGCGCAGTCAGGCGCAATTATGAAATAAAAACCGGCGACCGCACCTCCGCAAAACCGCTGCGCGACGCTGCTTGCCTGCGCAAAGGCGGGCGGACGGCACGACATGGTTCGACTCTTTTTTTATTGTAACACGGGGCACGGCTGTAATCAACCTATTCTGGCGGACAAACGCGCGCAGGCGTATGCGACAAACCGTTATTACGGCAATTCGCCGGCGGACGGCCGTTTGCAGCGTCGTCGGCTTTTTCAAGATAAATTACTATTTTTTTTCATTTCCCCCTTGACAGCGGCTACGAATCGTGCTAATATGCGTACTAGTAATCATAGTACACAGGGTAAGCCATACACCGGCAGACCTGTGTCCGCGCCGGCGCGGGCGGAGACGCGACGCGGTCGGTGCGAAACAGCAAAGAAAGGAGCGCGCATGATGATTGACATTGACAGACAGGCGCGAAAGCCCGTCTATGAGCAGCTGCTCGAACAGTTCGAACGCCTGATCCTGACCGGCGTGCTGCGGCCAGGCGATCAGCTGCCCTCGGTCCGTTCCCTGTCCCTGGAGCTGTCCGTCAATCCCAACACCGTACAAAAGGCGTTTCTCGAGCTGGAGCGGCTGGACATCACCACTTCCGTCCCGGGAATCGGCAGGGTTGTCTCCGACAATGCAAGGCATATCCTGAGCGAGAAGTACACGGAAAAACTGGGCGAGCTTCGCGAAGCTGCGGACGCGCTCTGCGCCGCGGGCATTCCGCTCGAACAGCTGCTGCAGATCGTCCGGGACGCATACCACACAGATCAACCATTACAACGAGGTGAAAACGATGATTCAAGCAGATAAGGTTACCAAGCGCTTCGGGGATTTTACGGCGCTCAAGGACTTGTCCTGCAAAATCCCGCAGGGCTGTATTTACGGCCTGGTCGGCTCGAACGGGGCCGGCAAATCCACATTCCTGCGCCTGGTCACGGGCGTCTACCGCGCCGACCGCGGCATGCTGCGCATCGACGGGGAGAACGTCTATGAGAACCCGGCCGTCAAGAGCCGCGTCGTATTCGTGCCCGACGACCTGTATTTTCTGCCGCAGGGATCGATGAACCGCATGGCGAAACTGTATGCGACGGCATACAGTAACTTCAGTTTTGAGCGCTACCGCTCCATGACCGAAACGTTCGGGCTGGACCCGACCCGCAACCTCGTCACCTTTTCCAAGGGCATGCGCAGGCAGGCGGCAACCATTCTGGCTCTGGCCTGTATGCCCGACTACCTGTTCTTTGACGAGACGTTCGACGGGCTCGACCCTGTGATGCGCAACCTTGTGAAGAACATTATATATAACGACGTCATGGAGCGCGGCACAACCACCGTCATCACCTCCCACTCCCTGCGCGAACTGGAGGACACCTGCGATCAGCTGGCCCTGCTGCACAAGGGCGGCATCATTTTTGAAAGCGATATACAGGACCTTAAAACCTCCCTGTTCAAGGTACAGGTCGCCTTCAATTACGACTATGGCCGGGAACTTTTCCAGAATATCGATATGCTGAGCTTTTCCAAAAAGGGAACGGTTTCCAACTTCATTGTGCGCGGGGACCGCGAGAGGACTATTGCGTCGCTGCGCAGCATGAATCCCATCCTGCTCGACGTGCTTCCCCTCTCGCTCGAAGAGGTGTTCATCTATGAGATGGAAGCGCTCGGCTATGCTTTTAAAGACATATTGATGTGAGGAGGAAGGGCAATGAAACAGAGATTTTTCAGCGTAAAGCTCTATGTGGAGGGAATCCGGCAGCTGAAAGTTGTCGGGGTCATCTTTCTGATCATCGCCACGCTCGTCAACTGCATCCTCCCGCTCATCGAGCTGCTTGTGAAAGCCGGCGTATTTGAAATGGAGAGCCCGACGACCGAGGCGTCCGCGCTCGATATGTCCCAGTTCACCTTCATTCTTGTGGTGCTGGCCGCCATTATCATGACCTTCAATCTGTTTAAGTTCCTCAATAAACGCAGCGGCTCCGACTTTTACCACAGCCTGCCCGTGACCCGGCCCTGCCTGTTTTTCAGCCTGTGCGCGTCCGTGCTGACCGTTGTGGTTTTCGTATTCGCCATCCCTATCCTGCTGGCGGGACTGCTGTATGTGATTGCAGGCGTCAAGTTTTTGTGGGACATATCGGCTCTCTGCCTGCTCTCCTATGCCCTGTGCGCCCTGCTGCTCATGGCCTGCACCCTGTTCGGCATGTCGCTGACCGGCACCTTTATCTCCGGGTTCATGATGGGGCTGATCGTCTTCCTGCTGCCCAGAATCCTGATTATGGTCTACACATCGCTGCTGAACAACCTGACGGTGATCGCAGATGTGCAGACGCTCAATATATTCACCTACCCGGCCTATAACCTGCCGGTTAATCTCTGCCTGTCCTTCTTCAGCATCACGTCCATGAGCTGGGCAGAGGCCATATGCTTCCTGCCGGGAATGCTGTACACTGCGGTGCTTGGCTTCGTATATCTCGCCGTCGCCTGCCTGCTCTTTACCTTCCGCAAGTCGGAAACTGCCGAGCAGAGCGCGCCCAACCGTATTCTGCAGCACATATACCGTTGCATTGTAGCGCTGCCCATCTCCCTCACCCTGCCCGCCATTATCGTACCTGCCATTGTGGAGGGGCGCGCGGCATTCAGCAGCGAGGCGCTGCTGATGCTGCTGATCACCCTTGCGGCCTATCTGCTGTACGAGCTGATTACGACAAAGAAACTGCGCAATCTTCTGCCCGCACTGCCCGTATTTCTCGTTGTGCTCGGTATCGACGCGATCATCGGGGGCAGCCTGCTGCTCTCCCGGACGGCGCTGCTCAAACAGCAGCCTGCGGCGGACGAGATACGGTCGGTCGTATTTCTGCCCGAGGGCATAGACGCCTACGGCATGGATTCCTCCTATTTTGAAATAGCCGCGCAGAAAGTTGAACACGAGGATGAAACCATCCGCAGCGCGGTATCCGACGCGCTGAAGACCGATGCGGCACAGGTGCTTGACAACACGTATTACACCTCTCCTGAGAACAACTATACAAGCCGGTTTAACGTCCGGATCCGCACCACAAGCGGCAAAACGCTCAACCGTACCCTGCGCATAGACTACCGGCTGTATGAAAATGAGATCATCCCCCAAATCCTGCAAAACGACGCGTTTAACGCACTGGCGACCAGCCTCCCGCCCGAAGATACCGTCACTTCGGTCCGCTTTAACCGTGAAGAGATCGACCCCGCGCTGTGGGAAAGCTTCCAGAAAGAATTCGACGCGCTGACGGACGAACAGAAATACGCGCTTGTGACAAATTCGAATATGTATACGCAGATGGCGACCCAGTCCGTGACGTTCGGCTCGGTCGAGATCAACGGCCGGGTCGGCATGCGGGAATACACGAGCTCGTTCCCGCTTGACAACGTGGCGTTCCCCGAAACGGTAAGTATGCTCACAACGAAGACGTATGAGGAGAACGCGGACCGCATCTTCCGGCTTCTCGACCTGATTCACGACGGCACCGCCTCCGACTTCGACCTGTATATTGAGAGCCTGACCGACGACATGGGCTCGGTCAACGTCTACCAGTACGTGGACGACACCTATTCGGAAGGCAACGCCGAAATTTACGGAAATATCCTTGAAAAGCTCAACCGCGACCATATCCTCGCGCCGGACAGCGAAGTGATCTACCGTATTGTGATCAACAACATAGGCGCAAAGGAACAGGAGGACTGGGACCAGATCCAGGCGGTCCTGAACGAGTTTGACGGCTATACGGACCAGGAGATGTGGTTCAAACCGAGCCCGGAGCTTATCGAGCTGTTGTACCAGTTCCGCTACGACGCTACGATGTAGAAAGGCAGATACTTCCCCCTGTATACAGGCGGGGCCGGATTTTGCGAAATCCGGCCCCGCCGTTGCTGTAAAGACACTGCAATTCACTTACGGCCCCGTTCTTATTATGCGTAATGTTTTATAGCGGGGCGGCATGCGGCTGGACATGCCGCCCCGTATTGTGCGTTCGGCTTTCCTGTGCCATGGCAAGCTGCGGGAAACCTGTTCTTTTGCTTCTTGAATAAACAACAAAAATAGTATATAATATAGACAGAAATGGAGTGTGAGAACCATGACATCTCTGCGACTGAAAATAGGCGGCATGCACTGCGCCGCCTGCGCCGTCGGCCTGCAGAAGGCGCTGCTGCGCAACGACGCCGTAAGCTCCGCCGCCGTCAATATCGCAACCGAGATTGCGGCGGTGGAATTTGACGACAAGCGCATAAGCTACGCCGACATTGAGTCCATTGTCAAAAAGGCCGGCTTCTATGTCGTACGCGACGAGAACGATGCAAAAAACGAATTGAAATCGCTGCAAAAGAGCCTGATCGTATCGGCTGTTTTCGCAATCCCTCTCTTTTATATCGCCATGGGCCCCATGATCGGCTCCGGCCTGCCCCTGCCGGCCTTCCTGCATCCCGACACGGCGCCGCTGGCCTATGCGCTGACGCAGCTGTGCCTTGCCATACCGGTCCTGATCGCGGGATTCGGCTTCTATAAGCGCGGATACAGAAACCTTTTCCGGCTCGCGCCGAATATGGACAGCCTTATTGCCGTGGGCACGACGGCGGCGTTTCTGTACAGCCTGTACTCTACAATACAGCTCCTGCTCGGAGATACGCACGCAGTACACCGGCTCTATTATGAATCGACCGCCATCATCATCACCCTTGTGCTGCTGGGCAAGACGTTTGAGGCCCGTTCCAAGGGC
>USJY01000048.1 GCA_900555065.1 uncultured Eubacteriales bacterium | reverse complement strand
GGACAGCTTGCCGCACGGCCGGTTCTGCACGTCGGCAAGCTGGGTGCGCGCGAGGATCGTCTCCATATCCGCGCGCTCCCTGGAAAGCCCCTTGAGCTCCGCGGCGAAGCACAGGTACTCGCGCACGCTCATATCCGGGTACAGCGGCGGCTGTTCGGGCAGGTATCCGATCAGCCGTTTGGCCTGCAGGTGATCTTCATAAATGTCGTACCCGCCGATTTTTACTTCGCCCGCGTCGGCCGCCAGGCAGCCGGTTAGTATGTTCAGGGTCGTCGATTTACCCGCGCCGTTCGGACCGAGAAAACCGTATACGCCCCTGTCCGCGACTGAAAAGCTCAGGTCCCGGACGGCGGCGACCCTGTCGTAGCTCTTGCAGAGATTTTTTACCTCTATCAATTCGCAGTCCCCTCCTCCAAAAATGTCATGCCCCTAGTGTAAGACTTTGGTTTGGAAAAATCAAGAAAATCCACGTAATTTTCAGCTTTTCATCACATTCCATCTGAAAAACCGTAATTTTAGCTTGACATAATCCGAAATTCCATTTAAAATTATTGTATAGATCTCAACTGCGCAAAGAGACGGCGCGTATGGCCGTCGCCCAGGGTCTTCAGATATATTTTTCCTTTTTTAGTTGTTTTGATCATAGATAGGGCCGATACGGTTTTTTACGCCGGAATCGGAATAAGAAGCTATATGTGTAAGACAATCAGATTTTGAAATATATCGGCAGTTCACACTGTGTTGAAGAGCCTGCGGACGCATCCCTGCGGTCCGTCGGCTTTTTTGCGTTTTTGAGGTGTAAAGATTGAAAGATTGCGTCTTGGAAACTGAAGAACAAAGATTAAGGGAGGTGCTTTATGGATTATCTGGAACTAGCACTCGGCTTAATCGTCGGGCTTATTGCCGGAAGTTTACTGGGTATCATTTACCGTAAGAAAATATCCGAAGCGAAAATAGGGTCCGCCGAACACGAGGCGAAGCGCATCTTGAACGATGCGATGAAGGCCGCGGAGTCGAAGAAGAAAGAATCGCTGATTGAAGCCAAGGAGGAAATCCTGAAAACTCGCAACGAGGCCGAGCGGGAGATTAAAGACCGCAGAGCCGATCTGCAGCGGCAGGAACGCCGCCTGCAGTCCAAGGAGGAACAGTTCGACAAGCGCTCCGCCAGTTTTGAAGCGAAGGAGGAGGCGCTGGAAAAACGCCTGAAAAAGACAGAGGCGATCCAGGCCGAGGTGGAGGAAATCAAGAAGGGCCAGATCGCGATGCTCGAAAAAATTTCGGGCTACACTGCGGAACAGGCCAAGGAGCAGTTGCTCAGCGCGCTGCGCCAGGAGATTACGCACGAGACTGCGCTGATTATCAAAGAAAATGAACAGCGCATCCGCGAGGACGAGAAGAACAAGGCAAAGGAGATCATCTCCCTCGCCATCCAGCGCTGCGCGGCCGAACATGTCGCTGAATCGACCGTTTCGGTCGTCACCCTGCCGAACGATGAGATGAAGGGCCGCATTATCGGCCGCGAGGGCCGCAATATCCGTACGCTGGAGACGCTGACGGGCGTCGACCTGATTATTGACGATACGCCCGAGGCGATTACCCTTTCGAGCTTCGACCCGGTGCGCAGGGAAGTCGCGAGGCTTGCGCTTGAAAAGCTCATCAGCGACGGGCGCATCCATCCCGCGCGCATTGAAGAGGTCGTCGAAAAGACCCGCCGCGAAGTGAACCAGACGATCAAGAAAGAGGGCGAGCGCGCCGCCTTTGAAACCGGCATTCACAACCTGCACCCGGAGCTGATCAAGCTGCTGGGCCGACTGAGATACCGTACGAGTTACGGGCAGAACGTGCTCAACCATTCGCTCGAAGTGTCCTTTATTGCGGGCGTGATGGCAGCCGAGCTGGGCGCGGATGTGAACCTTGCCAAGCGGGCCGGGCTGCTGCATGATATCGGCAAGGCGCTTGACCATGAGCTGGAAGGATCGCACGTTGAAATCGGTGTGGACATGGCCCGCAAGTACAAGGAGAACAACGAGATTATTCACGCAATCCAGGCCCATCACAACGACGTGGAGCCCAAGACCATCGTGGCCTGCCTTGTGCAGGCGGCGGACGCCGTTTCGGCGGCCCGGCCCGGCGCGCGGCGTGAAAATCTGGAGGCGTATATCAAACGGCTGCAGAAGCTGGAGGAGATTGCAAATTCCTTTAACGGCGTCGATAAGTCGTACGCCATTCAGGCCGGCCGCGAGATCCGTATCCTCGTCAAGCCCGAAGTGGTCAGCGACGACCAGATTACCGTGGTGGCGCGCGAAATCGTCGGCAAAATCGAGAAGGACCTCGAATATCCCGGACAGATCAAGGTACATGTGGTGCGCGAAAGCCGCGCGATCGATTACGCAAAATAGGGCGCACGGGAAACCGGCGATCAGGCAAACACCGGAAGCTGATGCTTCCGGTGTTTTTTATTTGTTTTCCGCTGCGCAAAAACGCCTGTGCCAGACTGGTAGGACGCATTGCCGATTCAAATTAAAACCATATGGTTTTTTTCGTACTTTGCGCTTGCAAGCGCCTGCGGCCTGTGCTATAATAAAAAAACATTTCGCCGGCGCGCTTGCGGCTTTGTCCGGGCCGCCTCCGACCGGCGCGGCGTTGTTCTTGCGTATCCCTTTTCGGCATAGACTGTAAACAAATCAGGGCCGCAGGATTCGCGGCCCGCGAGAGCTTAGGAGGTTGACATGAGAAAAACAGTGAAAAAAGCGATTGCGCTCGTATTGCTGCTCAGCCTGTGCCTTCCGCTGGCGTCCGGCTGTGCGGGCGGCGGCGCGCTGAAGCTGCAATCCGGACTGACTGGAGACAGCGACTTTTTCCAGGACCGTCCGTATGCGCTCGACGCGGATCAGGTCGGGCCCACCGAGGACGAATTCAAGCGCGCGGAGGAGTACCTGACCCAAAAGATTCTGGAGAGCGCGGAGAGCGGAAGCCTGGCCTTTGACTTCGCGGTGGACGGCGTGTATTTCTCCGAAGTCTTCACGACGTATGAAAAGAGCCTGGAGACGACTGCGGACGACGACGTGCGCACGGACTACACCCTGACCTACGCCAAGGCGGGAGAGCCGCTGACGGTGACGGTGTACGCGACGCTCTACAAGGCCTCGCCCGTGATTGAGTGGACGGTGTGGCTGGAGAACACATCGGACGGGAACACGGGGATTATCACGGACTTTAACGGATTGACCGACACGTTCGGCCAGAGCGACGACGGCGATTACAAGCTGCTCACCTTCCAGGGCAGCAGAGAGGCGACCGTATCGTTTTCACCGCAGTTTCGCTCGCTGGAGGAGGGAAACCCGGTCCGCGTTGCGGGTTCGGAAGGCAAACCAAGCGTAAGGTGGTCTCCGTATTACAATTTACAGTGGAACAACGAGGACGCCGCATGGGGCAAAGAGGGCGTGTTCTTCTCGGTCGGCTGGTCGGGACAATGGGAGTCCGACATTACAAAAACGGGCGACGGCGTGGATGTGACGGCGCGCCAGCAGGTGCTCAATACGTACCTGGAGCCGGGCGAAAAACTGCGTTCGCCGCTAATGACGTTGATGTTCTGGGAAAAGGACATTATGCGCAGCCAGAATATATGGCGCGATTTTGTGTACAACTACGTGCTCCCGCAGCCTGAGGGCGAACCGCTTTCGGCTATGACGGAAATGTCGGGCAGTATGGGCTGGGCCGAGGGTACGACGGAAAATCAGATCTCAGGGATCCAAGCGCGGCTGGACGCCGGCCTTCCGTTTGACTACTGGTGGATGGACGCCGGATGGTATGAAACGCTCGGCGGCGGCTGGGTGGACACCGGCAACTGGCAGCCCGATCCGGAGCGGTTCGGGGATTCGCTTAAGCCCATATCCGATATGTGCCATGAGAACGGACTTGGGCTTATCCTGTGGTACGAGCCGGAGCGCGTATGTCCTTACACCGAATTTTACGAACTGCGCGACAAGGGATATATTATTGAGGACGAAGGCTGGCACCTTTACAACCTCGCCAACGACGAGGCGTTTGAATATCTGTGCGATTACATGGTGCGGGAAATCCGGGAAAACGGCGTGGACGTGTACCGGCAGGACTGCAATATAGCGAACCTGCAGAGGTACTGGGAACGCAACGAGACGGAGGACCGCAAGGGCATTACGGAGAACAAATACATCGTCAACTACCTTGCGTACTTTGACTACCTGCTGGAACAGTGCCCGGGCCTGCTGATCGACTCGTGCGCGTCCGGCGGGCGCAGGATGGATCTGGAGACGCAGAAGCGCAGCGTAGTGCTCTGGCGCGACGACAGCTGTTACGAGCCGACCCTGACCCAGTGCCAGAGCTTTGGCATCAACTTCTTCAACCCCTTCTCCGGCCAGGCGACGACGGAAGCGGATCCTGAGCTGATGACCTACGTAACCCGCAGCAATTTCATGCAGAGCACCAGCTTTTCCTATAGGATTCAAGACGGGGACCAGGATTTGATCTCCCGTGTAAAAACGGCTATGGAAGAGCATTGCGCGTATAGTCCATATTATCTGACAGACTACTACCCGCTGACCGCGTTCAGCGATCAGGCGGAGGACTGGATGGCGTGGCAGTACCACGATGCGGACGACAATTCCGGGATCGTGCAGGTCTTTAAGCGCGAGGGCAGCACGGATACCGCCGGCAAATACTATCTGAGCGGCCTGGAAAAGGGCGCGACATATGTTGTGAAGGACATAGACACGGGCGAGAGCTACGAGGCGAAAGGCCGTGATCTGATGCTAAACGGCATGGACGTGGAGATTCAGGAGGCGTTTGCGGCCAAGATCTTCCACTATACGGAAAAGTAGAAACCGACTGCGAAGGGCGGCGCGTCGCGCCGCCCTTCTGTTTTTACGGTACTGGGCAAACGGCGTCGGCGCGGCTTTTCGCGAAGACGGCGCGGCAGGGCGCAAGGCGCCGGCGCGGCACGGCGGATTTTTGCGCAGGGAAAAGGCGCGGGCGCGGGCAAGGCCCGCGCGAGACAGGTACTTCGTTCGCCGCCGGGCCGGGCGGAAGCGTTTTTGGGGAGGACTGCGGCGCTTTTACGAGCTGGACTGCGGCGCGCGGCTACCCGCGCAGGGTTGGCTCCAGAGTGCCGAGGATTCCGCATTGCCGCCGGCGCGCATACGGCGGCGCGGCCATCGGATTGCCGCTTAAATCCTGCGGCTATGGCGGGTAGGGCGGACGGCGCATGGCCCCGCGCAGGCAGTGCGGGGCCCGTTCGCCTTTTGGAGCGGCCTGAAACTCCCGCCGCAAAACAGCGGGCAAATCGGCCTGCGGCCTGGATGGGTCGGCCAGAAACCCGTCGACCGGGCATACGGGCGGGGCGCCCCGCGCGTACTGAGAAGAAATGCGCGCGGGAACGCCGGACGCTGGTCCGAAAGCCGCCGCCGGATTGAATTCTATAATAAATTGCAAAAAAGAATGGAATATTTCTACTTCGAAGCACGACCTTTTGTTATACTGAGTCTACCTTATAGAAAAGGAGCCTGTTAACGATGAATATGCGTGCCTGGATGGATGCGTGGCGCGACGCGCCCGTTAAAAAATCAATGCCCGTTTTGTCCTTTCCCTCCATCAGCCTGCTGGGGATCACGGTAAAAGAACTGATCAACGACAGCCGGCTGCAGGCAAAGGGCATGAAGCTGATTGCGGACAGGGTGGACAGCGCCGCGTCGGTCAGTATGATGGATCTGTCCGTCGAGGCCGAGGCGTTCGGTTCGACAATCCGCGTCTCCGACGACGAAGTGCCGACCGTGATCGGGGCGATCGTCACGACGGAACAGCAGGCGCGGGATCTGGCTGTGCCGCCCGTGGGCGCGGGCCGGACCGGCAAGTATATCGAGGCGCTGCGCCTGGCCTGTGAAATGATTACAGACCGGCCGGTTTTTGCCGGCGTGATCGGTCCATTTTCGCTTGCGGGGCGGCTTATGGACGTTTCGGAGGCAATGATCAACTGCTATACGGAGCCGGAGATGGTGCACATCACCATGCAAAAGGCGGCGGCGTTCCTTACGGAATACATGAAGGCGTATAAGGCCTGCGGCGCGAACGGCGTGGTGATCGCGGAGCCGCTGACCGGCCTGCTTTCGCCCGAGCTTGCCGCGGAGTTCTCCGAACCGTATGTAAAGCAGGTGATCGACGCGGTGCAGGACGACGAGTTTATCGTCATCTATCACAACTGCGGCAACAACACGATCGATATGATCGAATCCATCCTGCGCGTCGGCGCGACTGGCTACCACTTCGGCAACTCGATCGACATGCGCACCATGCTTGAGAAAATTCCCGCCGGCGTGCCGGTGATGGGCAACGTCGACCCCGCCGTGCAGTTTCGCAACGGGACGCCCGCGTCCATCCGGCAGGAGACGCTCCGGATTATGGAGGCCTGCTGCCCGGACTACCCCAACTTTATCATCTCCTCCGGATGCGATATCCCGCCCGCCACGCCCTGGGAAAATATCGACGCGTTCTTCGCCGCGGTGGCCGAGTATTACGCGAGGTAGGACGGCAAAACCAAAAGAAAACGGCGCCGCAGGAATGTACCTGCGGCGTCTTGTTTTATGCAATCGCGCCGGCCGGCGCCGGCGTTCCAGCCAAGGATAGAGGCGTTTTTGCGCAAGAGCAATACGCGGGGCTGGGACTGGATCCGGTTCCGGCGCATGCTGCGCGCAGTCGGTGTAATCCAGCGTGTCAGATCGAGCCGTCCCGTGCGCGCTCCTTTCATATTGTTGTACGGGTAATCTCATCGTTGCTTTGTTTCGCAATATACGGCCGGGAATAGAGTAAATAGAAATCAAATAACCTGCAGCAAAAGAGGAAACCGGGAAAACAACGCGTATATCGTGACGCGCGCAACCGTGACGGGCGCGTTGAGCCCTTTCGGACGCGCTGGGCTGCGGCCATGGCGCGTCGGTACGACGGGAAACATATAAAATTCCATGCGATTAAAAAAGGCAGACGGCCATCCGTCTGCCTTTTTGCGTTCTTTTTACTCGTAAAATTACCGGCTGTACCGGTGAAGCGCCTGTAAAAAGCATGTAAAGCAGGCAACGCGCGCGGCGCGCCGCGAACAGGGTTCTTCGCCGGAACAGAGGGCTTTGTCCGCGCGGAAATCGCCTGTTTAGGGGCCGCAGGGCAGGCGATGCAAGCAAAAATTCCATGGCTGCGCGTCCCTTTTTGGCTTGCCGGGAATTGGCCCTTGCCGGGCCTCCTCAGGCCCCCGGCTTAGCATGCGGTCATGACTCGCGGGCTATGCCCCGCTCCCATATAGGCCGCCGGGCGTTCAGGCAAGCGTGCCGGCCTGGGCGGCTTTCAGATACGCGCCCATGAACCCGTCGAGCGCGCCGTCCATCACGGCGTTGACATTGCCCATCTCAAAGCCGGTGCGGTGGTCCTTGACAAGGGTGTAGGGCATGAACACGTAAGAGCGAATCTGCGAGCCCCAGGCGATCTGCATCTGCTCGCCCTTGATATCCTCAATCCGGTCCAGGTGCTCGCGTTCCTTAATCTCTATGAGCTTGGACTTGAGCATTTTCATCGCCACTTCCTTGTTCTGGTGCTGGCTGCGCTCGTTCTGGCACGCGACGACGATGCCGGTCGGCAGGTGGGTGATCCGGATAGCGGAAGAAGTCTTGTTGACGTGCTGTCCGCCCGCGCCGCTTGCGCGGTAGGTGTCGATCCGGATGTCCTCGTCGCGGATGTCGACCTGGATGCTGTCGTCAATTTCGGGAATGACTTCCAGCGACGCGAACGACGTGTGCCGCCTGCCCGAAGAGTCAAAAGGCGAGACGCGGACAAGCCGGTGCACGCCCGCTTCACCCTTGAGATAGCCGTAAGCGTTTTCGCCTGCAATCAGAAAACTGACGCTTTTGATCCCCGCCTCGTCGCCCGGCAGGCAGTCGAGCTGCGTAAACTTATAGCGGTGCGATTCCGCCCAGCGCATATACATGCGGTACAGCATTTCGACCCAATCCTGCGCCTCGGTACCGCCCGCGCCCGCGTGCAGGGTGAGAATGGCGTTGCTGCGGTCGTACTCGCCGCTGAGCAGGGTTTGCAGCGT
>USJY01000047.1 GCA_900555065.1 uncultured Eubacteriales bacterium | reverse complement strand
CCAGAGGTCTTCAATCGAGCCGCCGCCGCGGCCCACGATCAGCACGTCCGCCGCGCGTTCGCGGTTGAAATACTCGATGGCCTCGCAGATCTGCGCCGCCGCGCCTTCGCCCTGGACCAGGACGGGATACAGGATTACCTTCGCGGCGGGAAAACGGCGGCCGAGCACGTTGATAATGTCCCGCACCGCGGCGCCAGTGGGCGAGGTGACGACCCCGATGCGCAGCGGTATCTTGGGAATGGGCTTTTTGCGCGCGGGATCGAACAGGCCCTTGGCGCTCAGCTTCTGCTTGAGCAGCTCAAACTGCATGTACAGGTCGCCTGCGCCGTCGAGCGTCATCTGATCGACGTAAAGCTGGTACTGCCCGTCCCGCTCAAAAACCGAGACGCGGCCGCGGGCGAGCACAAGCATGCCGTCGCGCGGTTCGAAGCGGACCTTCTGCGCGCTCGAACGGAACATGACGGCGCGGATCAACGCGCCCTCGTACTTGAGACTGAAATAGAAGTGTCCCGACTTGTAGTGGTTTGTAAAATTCGAGATCTCGCCCTTGACGGTGACGTTGTAGAGCAGGGCGTCCCCTTCGATGACGGATTTAATATACGTATTGAGCTGTTTTACGGTTATGATATCCATTGCGCTCCTCACTTAGGCTCCGCCTGCCCGAGCCCGGACGGCGCGGCGGGTTCCGGCGCGGCTTCCGCGCGCACGAGCGAGCCGAGCACGCCGTTGACAAAGCTTGCGTCCTGCTCGTCCCCGTATTCCTTTGCGAGCTCCACCGCTTCGTTAATGGACACGCTGCCGGGGATTTCGGGCATGTATAATATTTCACAGACGGCCACGCGCAGCACCGCGCGGGCGACCCGGGAAATGCGTTCCAGCTTCCAGCCCTTCAGCCAGGGACGGATCGCATCGTCGATCTGGTCGGCGTGCGCCGTCAGCAGGCGCAAAAGCTCCGTTATGTACTCGTCGGCCGCAAGATCGCGCGCATCGGCCGCCAGTGACAACAGTTCGTCCGCCGTTCGCGCGCTGTCAAACCCGTATTCAAACGCAAGGCAGAACGCCTCCCTGCGCGCTGATCTTCTATCCATCGCTTCCTCCGCCGCGGCCGCGCAGCAGAGCGGGCCGCATATTTGTTCTATATTTTAAACATTATACTATAAACTAGCAAAAAAATAAACCCCTCGCGCCTGCGCGAAGGGGATATTTTTATTCTGTTTACATTCACGCTGAAACCGGCCATGCAAAAGCGCGGACGATTGCGTTCGGCCAGGGTTATTCCGGCTTCTTTTTCGGGAACAGAATCCCGCTCACGTGCACATTGACACTGCCGACTTTGAGCCCCGTCTGGCTCGTGACCGCGTCGAACACCGCTTTCTGCACGTTCTCCGAAACCTGCTGGATGGGTCTGCCGTATTCCACCGAGATGTCCACGTCGATCACCAGCTTGCCTTCCGGCGACTCGACCCGGACGTTTTTGCCGAAGCCCTTTTTGGGCAAGAGGTCCTTCCAGTCAATATTCGAGTTCTTTGCGCCGGCGGGCACGACGCCTTCCACATCGCACGCCGCAATGGCGACGATGGCGGTGATAACCTCTTCGGATATCTGGACGTTGCAGGCATCTTCGCTGCTGAGATATTTGGCCATAGTGCATATACTCCTTTCAATGGCGCGGCCGGCACATAAAACGCGCGGCGGCCGCATCCGCTTCTTCTTCAAAACCGTTCGTTTGGTCTGCGTTGTTATTATATCACACAGGCGTTCATTTATCAACCCATCCGGCGGCGGCGCCGCGCAGATTTGTTCGATCCGGCCGCTATTTCGATTTATGCGGCGTGACGCCGTATTTGTTCTTATAGAGCTGAATGAAATAGGACACGTTCTGGAAACCGGACTCGAGAGCGGCTTCGGTCACGTTGCTGCCCAGACGCAGCAGATGGCGGCTGTGCTGCAGTTTTTTGTCGATTAAGTACGCTTTCAGCGGCACGCCCATATCCTGCTTGAACTTGCGCGAAAGGTGCTCCGGGCTCACATGCAGCTGCTCTGAAACCTCCGTCAAAGAGGATACGCTCTTAAACTTCTGGTTGATGTACTGTATGGCCTTGACCGTGATGTCGTTCGCCTTGCCGCTGGCACTGGGCTGGATTTCATCGTTGACGATGTGGTGCACCAGCTCAAAGAGTTTCGTAACGTTTGAAAATACAGAGATGATATTGTCCGACTCTCCCGAGCCCAGGAGCGGATCGACCGCGTTGATCAGCGTGGTGAGAGCGTCCTTGAACGGGTCGGTCAGGCGCAGCAGGTTGGGATAGCGCTTGTGGTCGAGAAACCCCATGATCGCTTTCCGGCTCTCCTCCTCGCCTGTGAACACCTGATCGAAAATGTCGTTGTCAAAATAGACGACATAGCGCTCATAGGGCTGGCTGTGTCCCCAGTCGATACAGTAAACTTCGTTTGCATCCACCGTGAAAATATCCAGCACGTCCGCTTTGTAATAGTGGTACGCCGTCGTATAGGTGACGTCTCCGGAGAGGTGGATGATCAGCGACGACCAGCTGTCCATCTGCATTTTCGGTTCGTTCAGCATAGGACTCATGGGAGAAATTTTTTCATGTGTCACTGCCATCTTAACCCCAACCCTGCACTGCCTGGAGCTTCCAAATTTTTCTGGAATGTACATTCCAACCCCCTCCAATCTCTGTTTTTTAATATTATAATCCTAAAATTTATGTTTTTCAACTAAAAATTTATACAATTGGTTTCTTGAATTATATAAATAATAATTATCAAATGTTATAATGCAAATACCGTTATGTATTTCTGTTAACTTTTTAAGGAGGTTTGGGATGAAAAGGAACACATTGGCCACTCTACTGTCGATTCTGTGCGCATCTGTCCTCTGTTTTTCCGCAGCCGGATGCGGCGGACGGCCGGGCCGGACATCGCTTTCGCTGGACGGCGGCTGGCAAGTACGCGCCGACCCCGCGGGAGAGGGCGAACGTCTCGGCTGGAACGAGGGTTTTCAAATGGACAGCGATGCAGCGCCGCTGTCTGCGGACGCAGACGGAGCGGACACGCTCTGGTACAGCAACGCCTTCACAAGCGACCTCTCCGTCTCCAAAAAAGACCGCGTAGTACTCAGGTTCAACGATGCGGCGGCGGACATGAAGGTATGGCTCAACGGCAAGGAGGCGGGCGTACGGACAGGCGCGGGCAGCCTGGCGCTTGACGTAACCGGGCTGATTGAGGCCCGCGGCGCAAACCAGCTCGTCGTACGCGCCGAAGCGGATACGGACGCGACCGCCGCCATTGGAACCGGCGTAAACGTCACGGTCCATCCGCAGGTCATGGTAACGGATGCATATGCGCACGCCGATCACGCCACCGGCGACATGACCATATCCGTCACGCTCGACAACGGCGCGGCCGAGACCAAGACGGTCTCGTTAAACGCCGTCGTATCGGCCCACGACACCGACAGCGTCATGACCCGGCAGGTGCTGGACGTGACGGCAGCGCCGGGCGTATCGACCCATGAAATTGAGGTGTCGATCCCGGACTTTATCGCATGGTCGAACGCCAACCCCTATTTATATAAAGTCAATGTGCGCGCAAAAGCTCAGGACGCGGACCGCGCGGATACGGCGGATTTCTACACGGGCTTTCAGCGCGTTGCGATCGACGGCGGCGGGTACTTTACGCTCAACGGGCGGCGTATTCTGCTCAAGTGCGCCAACATCACGGTCCAGCAGAGCTATGGGGACAAGCTGTTTGAAATACTGAACTATATCAAAACCTGCGGTTTCAACGCCGTCCGCACCGCCGACGGACCGGCGTCCGCCGCCATGCTGGACTACTGCGACAAGCTCGGCCTGCTCGTGTGCGAGACCGGATATGCGGACCAGGCCGCAACAACGGAGCAATATGCCGCGCTGGCCCGGCGCGACAGAGGCCACGCCAGCCTTGCCATGACGGCGCTGTTCCCCGATTTCACGGACACGGCCGGGCGTGCGGCCAGCCTGCTGGCGGCCTTTCGGCAGCAGGATCCGGACACGCTTGTTCTTTCAGCCGGCGGCGCGTCCAATCCAGGTACGGCGGCGTTCCATTCTGCGTTCACCGCGGTTTCCGTATCCGGCCTGGATGAGATCACGGCTCTTACCGCAGGCGATAACACGGCCCGTTTCGTCTACTCCTGCGGCGTGTCCGGAATGACGGATCCCGTTTTTGACGCGCAGGCGATCGACGAATGGTATGAGGACGACGGAATCGACGCGCTGCTTTCCGACGCGCAGATCGCCGACAGGATCAGCGCGGTTCACGTCAATGAGGACGCGCTGCTGCTCGATTACGCGCGGGCGAACGAACGTATAAACGGCATATGCCTGACGGCGGATTTCAGCGCGTACAAAACGGCGCTTACGGACGCGGCGCACGACGCGTTCAACGACCTGCGCTGGTGTATCCTGACAGACAGGACCGAGGCGTATGACACCGATACGCTCTCGCTGAACGTCTCCCTGTCGAATATCGGCGTTCTGACGGAGGGAACATATACCGCGCGCATCAAAATCAGCGGCGAGGGCGGCGTGAAGTACAGCAACGACGTATCCTTCGCCATTGCGGCGGATGCGGACGGCTATGACATGCAAATCCCCGTCCTGCAAACAAGCATATCCCTTGCCAACTTCCCTGCCGGGCGGTACAGGATTACCGCGGAACTGATCGACGGCGGGCATCCGACCTGCGGCGAGAAAGCGCTGTTTGTCGCCAGCCGCGGCGCGCTGCCGCAGACCGGCGCCGCCGTTTACTGCGCCGGCGTTGCCGAGTCCGTCCAGTCCTTACTGCAGACGCAGGGCGCGCAGGTTTCCGCATATATCGGCGGCGACGTGCCCGCGGGCGCGGTGATTCTGCTCGGCAGCGGCTGCAGCGACAGCGCGTTGCTGACGGCGGCGTACCAGCGCGCCCAAGCCGGGGCGCACCTGATTCTTCTCGACGCGGCGGGCTTTGACAGCCTTCCGGTACAGGGAGAAATGCAGAGTTATTACGCTGCGCTCATACATAAAAACGGACTGACCGGAGGACTTGCCCGCACGGGCTGTTTCCACGACGGGAGCATGGGCCGCGATCTGGCCGGCGGTGAAACGTTCGTCTCCACGCTTTCGTTTGAGCCCGCGGTCAGCTCAGTGGCCGCGGCGGACGACGGCGGCGTGACGACCGGCGTTCTCTGCGGGACCGCGCAAAGCGGCAGCGGCTTTGTCACGGTGAACACGCTGCGGCTGGAAGCCGCGTCCGGTTCCCCGGCAGCCGACGGCCTGCTGCTCAACCTGGTCAATTCGCACCTTTCGCAGGCGACATTGGAGGAATGAAGATGAAACGTTATGCTGTCAGAATATCGCTTATACTCTGCCTGCTGCTGGCGCTGTCGTTCCTGCTCACCGGCGGCGCGGGCGCTTCTACGATATCCGCCGACAGGGCGGCGGTTTGCCTGAAAGACGACTGGAAAGTGTACCCGGACAGCAGCAATATCGGAGAGCAGAACAGATGGTTCGCCGGCTTTCCCGACGGCGGGACGACCGTGTCGCTGCCCTATGAGAGTTCCGACGTGGCCTATACTGACGTCGTCTGGTTCGGCAACCAGTTCTTCGCCGACCTCGACCTGCAGGACGGCCAGCGCGCCGTACTGGATTTTGAGGGCGTGCAATACTACACAAAGGTTTGGCTCAACGGCGCCTACATCGGCGATCACGAGGGCTCTTACGGCAAATTCCAGTTCGATGTGACGGATCAGCTCCGCCACGGCGAGCAGAACCTGCTTGCGCTGCGGCTCTATGTTCCGCGCGGGAGCAGTACGCACCGGGGCGCGACTGAGGCCAACCTGCCGCTGTGGCTGGGCGCGTTTCAGCATATCCAGACGCCGGTTTACCTGCGCGCCGTGCCCGACGTATCGATCGACGACACATACGTCGACGCCGACTACCAGACCGGAAACGTCGACGTTGCGCTGACCATCAACAACCCGACCGGTGAGATCGTCCGTGTGGATATCGCCTCCGAAATCACCGTGTCGGGGGGCGGCGGCGTGCTCGACAGCGACGCGAAAACGGTGAAGGTCTGGCCGGGGACCAGCACACACACCCTGTCCATGCAGCTTGACGAATTCACAGCCTGGTCGCCCGACAACCCATTTCTCTACGACGTAAACGCGACTGCGCAGGCAAAGGGAGCGGCGTTTATCGATTCCTCCTGCGTCACGACGGGATTCAAGGACCTGCGCGTGGACGGCGAGGGCTACTTTGTGCTCAACGGCGAACGGCTGTTCCTCAAGAGCGCGCACACAGCGCCGTATGTGCTTGGGTCGGTGGACGTCGGCGCGGATACGGAGCGGCAGCTGCATCAGCTGGATTATCTCAAAAGCGCGGGCTTTAACATGGTGCGTTTTATCAGCGGGCCGGCGCTTCCTGAAATGCTCGACTACTGCGACCGGATCGGGCTGATGGTATATGAGGAGACGGCCATGGCCTGGTTCCCGACCGACTGCTCCATTACCGGCGAGCTTGTGACAAGCGAGATTTCACAGCTGCTGTACCGCGACAGGAACCATGTGAGCTTTTCCATTTTAGGCCTGCTCAACGAAACCTACGGCAACAGCGGAACGCAGGCGCGTTACGGCGCGGCGGTCGGATCGCTGAACACCATCCGCGACATTGACGAAAACGTGCTTGTGCTCCTCTCCTCCGGCAGATGGGACAACAAGCGCGAGACCGCGTCCGCCTGCAATCCCGGCAGCCGTACGTGGGACGGGTGGATGGGCAACGAAGGAAACGCCACGCCCACAAACACTACATATATGACCCTGTTTTCAGGCATGGGCGACATCCACTATTACCCGAATATGCCGTATGACGCGTCGGTGCGGGACGCTTTCGCCGCCATTGGCGATGTGCGCGCCGCCTTTGTCTCAGAGGCAGGCGCGGGTTCGCAGCCGAATATCATCAGCGACTACCGCACTCTGCAGCAGGAGAACAACTCCTCGCTTGGCAACCTGATGAACCAGTCCATTGCGCAGCAGCTCGAGGCGCTCGACTATATCTACACCCAATATGGGCTGAATACGGTTTTCGCCACGCAGGAGGATATCGTCACACAGTCGCAGATTTTGCAGGCGCGGCAGCGTTCGCTGCTGGTGGACTACATTCGCAGCAACCCCAAAATCAGCGGATACAGCATGACGCAGGGCGCAGACATCGGCTACCGCGGCGAGGGGATACTGGAGGGGCAAATGACCCACAAGACCGCCATGTACGACACGATCCGGGACTGCTGGAGCGACCTGCGCTGGTGTGTGAACCTCGACGAGTACAACGTGTATTCCGACGGGGCGCTCGACGTGGATATCCGCCTTTCCAATTTCGGCGTTCTGGAGGACAAGGACTACACCGCCGTCATCCGCATTACCGGCGAGTCGGGTACGCTCTACAAGAAGACCGTAACCGTACATCCTGCTTTTGATGAGAGCGGGAACGCCGACTTCTCCATCCCGGTGCTCAGCGAATCCATTGCTCTGACGAGCTTTACAACAGGCGAATACACCATCAGCGCAACGCTCTACGGGGCTGAGGCGGCCAGCGGGTCCAAGACGTTCTGGGTGACGCAGCGGAGCAGTTTGCCCCAGCTCTCCGGCACCGTCTATCAATACGGGCTGAGCGCGGCGGAGATCGCGACGCTCACAGCAAGGGGCGCGACGGTAGCGGCGCTCAATCCCGACAATATCCCGGCCGGCTGCACCATCCTTCTTGGCCAGAACAACACAAGCGCCGCAGTCCTCAACAAACTGTTCGAAAACGTGCGGCTGACCGGCTCCCACCTCGTGGGGACGAGCTACGGCGTGTTCGGCGATTCCGGACAGACCGGGCTGCCCTTTGACCAGCCCGGCACGGCCTCTGTTTTGAGCAACTGGCTCTACCACTCCGACGCAGTCATTTTTGACACGCCCGTCACGGCGGGGCTGCAGACGGAATGCCTTGTCGACCCGACATACTACGAGGCCGTATACGACTCGCACTGCTACGGCGCCATCAACAAGCCGGACGAGCTGCACGCGTTCATGTTCTTCATGGGAAACGACGGCGGCGTCAC
>USJY01000046.1 GCA_900555065.1 uncultured Eubacteriales bacterium | reverse complement strand
TCACCGTACCCGACACAGAAGGGATACCGGACGGCATGACGGTCGACGCCGAGGGCGGGATCTGGTCGGCGCAGTGGTATGGAAGCTGCATTATGCATTACGATTCCAACGGCAAATTTCTGGAGAAAATCGACACGCCCGAGCCGCAGACTTCTTCGCTCGTGTTCGGCGGCGAGGATATGACCGACGTGCTTGTGACCACGGCGGGTACATGGGCCTACCTGCCGTTCAAGCCGATTGGATACGATTACGACGCGAACACGAAATACCTGGGCGGCAAGATCCTGATGTACAATTTCGGCGTCAAGGGCAGGCCTGAGAATTTCGCCAATATTTCCGCCGCGGCATTTGCAGACCGTGCGTAAGAGAAAGGAGAAAGAACATGTCTTATGAGATCAAATTGAGAAATCCGGAAGAAGACGAGGTTCTTCGTCGCATAGAGGATAGATTTGACGTTCCGCCGATCGAGGACAGCCTGCGCGATTCAGTCGTCATTGTCACGGGCGGCACCACGGGCATTGGCCGCGGCTGCGTCCACGGCTTTATGGGCGTGGGCGCGCACGTCGTGTTCTGCGGCAGGGACGAGGCGCGCGGCCGGGCCGTGGAAGCGGACATGAACCGGCGCTACCCGAACCAGAAATGCATATTCAAAATCGTCGACGTAACAGTCGAACAGGAGATCATCGACCTTGTCGAGTTCACAGCCAAGGAATTCGGGCGTATCAACACCCTGGTCAATAACGCGGGATATTTTCCCCTTCAACGTCCGAGCGACGTGATCACCGCCGATGAATTCCGACATGTTCTCGACACAAATCTGGTCGCCTATTTCATCGGCATCCGCACGGCTCTGCCATATCTGCGCAAGACCAAGGGCAGCGTCATCAATATCGGCAGCGTCGTCGGGACTATGGGCGACGAAGGCAGCGCCGCCTATTCGGCAACCAAGGGCGCCATACAGGCGATGACGCGGACCATCGCGACCGACGAGGGCGCATACGGCGTTCGCATCAACGAGGTGAAACCCGGACATATCAACACCGACATGTTCCGTAAAACAACCAGTCAACAGGCGGATATGAAAGGATTTGTGGACTATTCCGACACGCTCCAGTGGCTGGGCCGCGGCGGTACTTCCGCCGAGATCGCGAGCGCCGTTATGTTCCTTGCCTCCGACTGGGCGAGTTTTATCACCGGCGCATATATCCATGTCACCGGCGGCTATGAGATTGGCGAAGGTCCCAAGCAAAAAAATCCGTTCCTCGCCGACTGGACGGATATGCAGAAAATTGCAGATTGACAGGGAATCGAGGTGTAAGCCATGTCCGCATCAATGAAGGGCTTGTGCAAACTGGCCAAGGGACCGGGCCTGACCGAAGTGGTTGATATCGACGTTCCCGAACTCCCCGCAGACGACTGGGTGCTTATAAAGATTAAAGCGGCTGGCCTGTGCGCTACCGATCTGCACGTCTACCATGACGAGTTCCGTTACTGGCCGCCCGTCGTGCTGGGCCATGAGTTCTCCGGCCAGGTCGTGCAGGTCGGAAGCAGTGTCACCAATTTTGCGGTTGGCGACCGCGTCGTTGCAGAACCGAAAAACGAAGCCTGCGGCAAATGCGACGTCTGCCGAGAGGGCAAGATCAATCTGTGCCTGCACCGGCGCGCGCCGGGCTGGGGCGTGCACGGCGGTATGACAAGTTATATCGCCATGCCTGAGTTCCTTGTGCACCGCATCCCTGAAGGGGTGAGTTACGATATCGCGGCCCTGTGCGAGCCGATGGCCTGCATTGTCTACGCGGTGACCGAGCGTGCGAAACTTGAGTGCTCGGACGTAGTCTATATTTCAGGAGCGGGACCCATGGGCGTGCTGAGCGCCTTTGTCGCCAAGTCCTGCGGCGCTTCCAAAGTCGTTATGAGCGGTATGACCAAAAGCGAGGCTGTGCGGTTTCCCGCGGCCCTCAAGGTCGGCGCCGACTATGTGCTCAACGTGGAAAAGGAAGATCCTGTGAAATTTGTCATGGAGCTGACCGGCGGCCGGGGCGCGGACCTCGTGGTGGAGACGAGCGGCGCGGCGCCCGCCATTGCCGCGATGACGGATCTGATCAAGCCCTGCGGACGGATCAGCGGCATTGGCATCGCCGCCCGGGATCTTACTCCCATTAAGTGGAACGAGGCTATGTATAAGCAGCTCGACATTTATTTTAACTTCAGCTCCAGCTACGCCTCCTGGGACAAATCCCTCAAGCTTATGCAGACTACAAAGTATGACCTGAACCATGTGATTACCCACCGTACGACGATCGACAACTGGAAACAGGTGTTTGAAGACATTGAGCAGGAACGCGGCGTAAAGGCCATGTTCGTTCCGGCCGATGAGCTGTGAACAGACAGGCGAACAGGAGGGATAAGTTGTTATGAACGGCGAAGATCGAGGTGGAATCAATGTCACAGGCAGAAAAACGGAATCCAATGGCAGGGAATTGAATTATCTGGAGTGGCTGTCGGCGCACACACCGACAAAATGGTGGCATGACAGCGCCATCCCGGATGAAATCGAGCGCGGCCTGTCCATGGGCGCGCTTGGGATTACAACGAACCCTGTTCTGACGTACAAGACCTTCAACGCCTGTCCGGACTACTGGCGCGATCGCGTCGCGGCCGTCCCGGATGAGCTGGACTTTGCCGCGCGCGCGGAAGAGATGCTCCGGATCGTCGCTACAGATGCGGCCAGCCGCGTACACGGCGTTTTTGAGCGTACCGGCGGCGCGCACGGATATGCTTTCGGCCAGCTCAATCCGACTCTCGCTGCCGATTTTGAGGGTATGCTCGAGATGGGCCGACGGGTCAGGACCTGGGCTCCGAACGTCGCTGTCAAGCTCCCTACCACAAAGGCCGGCGTGGAGGTGATCGAGGAACTGGCGGCGCTCGGCGTACCCCTATGCGCTACGTTGAACTTTTCCGTTGCGCAGGCTGTCGCTGTTTCAGAGGCGTACGAACGCGGCGCGAACCGCGCCGCCGCGGCCGGCATAGAGGTTCGTCCCTGTTTCGCCGTTCAGCAGCTGGGGCGCTTTGACGACTATCTGCGCGACGTGAACAAGGACCTGCGCGCCGGCCTTGATGAATCTGACATCGCCCAGGCTGGCCTTGCCATTACCAAGCGCTCCTACCAGCTTGCAAAAGAGCGAGGGTACCGCGCCGTTATTATGCCGGCCGGGCTGCGCGAAGTGTACCATCTGACCGAGCTTGCGGGCGCGGAAATGGCGTTTTCCCTCCATCCGCGTATTCAGCAGATGGTATTGGATGCGGATCCGCCCCGTGTCGAACGCATCGAAGAGCCGGTAGACCCGGACACGCTGGAACGGCTTATGCAGGTAACGGAGTTTCGCCGCGCCTATTTGGAAGACGGCCTTGCACCCGAGGAATTTTTCACCTTCGGCGTCACGCAGAAGACCCTGTCCCAGTTTGTGGAGACGGGCTGGGCTATGCTTGAGGTGTATGGAAGCAATAAGATGTCAACGCGCTGGACCTGACGCCGCCGTCTGCGCCCGCCGCGGCATGCGGCCGGGCACATCGCTTGCGTTTGCCGCCCCGGTACGGCGTGCCGCGGCGGGCGATCTGCACATTGACGGTGCGGCGCCCGCTGCGCAGCGGACCTGCGGTGCCCCCTTCTCGCGGGCGGCCTCCGCCGCGCCGTACGCCCGGCCGGAATGTTTTCCGGCCGGGCGTATTTTTGTTATGGCGCCTTGGCGGCCGACCTGCCGCCGTCTTATGTCGTTTCACGGGAGAGAAGCCGGAAACATTTCCCCGGAAATTGTTGCAGGATTGCGCATGGTTTCTTGCTTTGCAAATATTGCATATATGTACAATATATGGTATAATAACTACATATACGCGCCCGTTATATATTTGTGCGCTGGGGAAACGCCCCGGCCGTTTTATGAGCGCACGCCCCAAAATGACCGCCGGGGGGAAACTTGAGGAGGAAAACACGATGACGCGCGAACAGCTTCTGAAAAATCTTGAGAGCCCGAAGGGCGAAATAGACGTCGTGCTGGATACGGATACTTTTAACGAGACGGACGACCAGTACGCCCTGGCTTACCTTGTGCGCTATGGGGACAGGCTCCGCCTGAAGGGCCTGTACGCCGCGCCGTTTACTGTGGAAGGAAAGGCCAAAGACGCGGCGGAGGGCATGGAAAAAAGCTACAACGAGATTCTGCACATCCTTTCGCTTATGGGCAGGGAGGACCTGTACCCGATCGTATATCGCGGTTCGGACCGCTATCTGCCCGATGAGAACACGCCTGTGGATTCGGACGCCGCGCGCCGCCTTGCAGCGCTGGCTATGGAGTACACGCCTGAGCGTCCGCTCTACGTCGTCGCCATCGGCGCGATTACAAACGTTGCTTCCGCGCTGCTGCTCAACCCCGATATCCGCGACCGGATCGTGATCGTGTGGCTGGGCGGGCACGCTTACCACTGGGAGGACACGAAGGAATTCAACATGTACCAGGATGTGGCCGCCGCGCGCATTGTGTTCGGCTGCGGCGCGCCGCTCGTACAGCTGCCCTGCATGGGCGTTGTGAGCCATTTCGTCACAACCGGCCCGGAGCTGGAGGCGCACATGCGCGGCAAAAACAGCCTGTGCGATTACCTTTTGGATCTGACGACGAGTGAAGCGCTGTTCTACGGCGGCAACGACTGCTGGAGCCGTATCGTATGGGATGTGACGGCCGTCGCCTGGTTGCTGGGCGGGGATTACCTGCGCGACCGCGTTGTGGACAGTCCCGTTGTGGAGTACGACGGGACGTACAGCTTTCCCACAGGCCGGCACCCTATAAAATATGTGCATTATGTAGACCGTGACAAGCTGTTTTCCGATCTGTTCGCAAAGCTGGGCGGTCAATGACAATGCCGGCGGCAAATAATTGAGGAAGAGGAAATTGCATGGCAAAAAAACCGGCGTACGACAATGAAAGCATACAGTCCTTAAAAGGCGCGGACCGGGTGCGCAAGCGTCCGGGCGTGATGTTCGGCTCGGACGGGATCGAGGGCTGCCAGCACTCGTTTTTTGAGATTTTATCCAACTCCATCGACGAAGCGCGCGAAGGCTACGGGAACCGGATCACCGTTACCCGCTACAACGACTGCTCGCTCGAAGTGGAGGATATGGGGCGCGGCTGTCCGGTCGATTTCAACGAAGCCGAGCAGCGCTACAATTGGGAGCTTGTGTTCTGCGAACTGTATGCGGGCGGCAAGTACAATAACCTTATGGGCGATAACTACGAGTACTCGCTCGGCCTCAACGGCCTGGGCGCGTGCGCGACGCAGTACGCCTCCGCGTATATGGACGTGCGCGTCCGGCGCGACGGGTTCGAGTACAGCCTGCACTTTGAAAAGGGCGAGAACATCGGCGGTCTGAAAAAGGAACCGTACAGCGGCAGGCAGACGGGGACGCGGCACCGCTGGCTGCCGGACATCGCCGTGTTTACCGATATCGCCATCCCGCGCGAATACTTTGAGGATACGCTGAAAAAGCAGGCGATTGTCAACGCCGGCGTACATTTCGTATTCCGCTGGCAGGAGCAGGACGGGTCGTTTTCGACCCAGGAGTTCTGCTATGAAAACGGTCCGGTCGATTACCTGGCCGAGTATGTCGGCGAGGACGCGATCACCCAGATCCAGAACTGGACGGCGGAGCGCCGCGGCCGCGACCGCGCGGACAAGCCCGAGTACAAAGTGAAAATGCAGGTGACGTTCGCGTTCTCTCCCGCGAAACAAATGCTCGAATTCTACCACAACTCCAGCTTTCTCGAACACGGCGGCTCGCCTGAGAAAGCGGTGCGCAACGCCTTTGTCTACGCCATCGACGCTTACCTGAAGCAGCAGGGCAAGTACGTCAAGAACGAAAGCAAAATCTCGTTTGTCGACGTACAGGACTGCCTGGCGCTGATTACAAATTCTTTCTCAACCCAGACCTCCTATGAAAACCAGACAAAAAAGGCCATCACCAACAAGTTTGTCCAGGAGGCCATGACCGAGCTGCTGCGCAGTAATCTGGAAATCTATTTTATCGAGAACAAGCCCGACGCGGACAAGATCGCCGAGCAGGTGCTCATCAACAAACGCTCGCGCGAGCGCGCGGAAAAGGAGCGCATAAATATCCGCAAAAAGCTCTCCGGCGGGACGGACGTAACCAGCCGCGTCGCCAAATTCGTCGACTGCGAGAGCAAGAAAGCGTCCGAGCGCGAGCTGTATATCGTCGAGGGCGACAGCGCGCTGGGCTCCTGCAAACTGGGCCGGGACGCAAAGTTCCAGGCCATCATGCCGGTGCGCGGTAAAATCCTCAACTGCCTTAAAACCGACTATGACAAAATCTTCAAAAGCGAAATCATTACGGATCTGATTAAGGTACTCGGCTGCGGGGTCGAAGTCAAGAGCAAAGGCAGCAAGGATCTGGCCTATTTTGATATGGACGCTTTGCGCTACAACAAGGTCATCATCTGCACGGACGCGGACGTGGACGGGTTCCAGATCCGCACCCTGATTCTGACCATGTTCTACCGGCTCATGCCGTCGCTGATCGAGGCGGGCAAGGTGTATATCGCGGAGACTCCGCTGTATGAGATCACGGCCAGGGGCAAGACCTATTTCGCGTTCGACGACAAGGAGAAAGCCGCCCTGCTCGAACAGCTGGAGGGGCAGAAAGTAACGCTGCAGCGGTCCAAGGGCCTGGGCGAGAACGAGCCGGACATGATGTGGGAGACCACCATGAACCCTGAAACCCGGCGCCTGATCCGCATTACGCCCGACGACGCCGAGGCCACGGCCTGGATGTTCGACGTGCTGCTTGGAGACAACCTGCAGGGACGCAAAGACTATATCAGCGAAAACGGCGCTCTGTATATCGATCTGATCGACGTGTCGTAAACAGGGGAGGACCATGGAAGAAAAAAAGCTATTTACAGACAAGGGAATTACGGATACGCTCCGGGAAAACTATATGCCCTACGCCATGAGCGTAATCATTTCACGCGCCATTCCGGAGATCGACGGGTTTAAGCCTTCGCACCGCAAGCTCCTGTACACCATGTACAAAATGGGCCTGCTCACCGGCGCGCGCACAAAGTCGGCCAATGTCGTAGGCCAGACCATGCGCCTAAACCCGCACGGCGACCAGGCGATTTACGATACGCTCGTCCGCCTCTCGCGCGGCTACGGCGCGCTGCTCTATCCGTTTGTGGACAGCAAGGGCAATTTCGGCAAGCACTACTCGCGCGACATGGCCTACGCCGCCGCGCGTTATACCGAATGCAAGCTCGACCCGTTCTGCCAGGAGCTGTTTTCGGATATTGACAAGGACACAATCGACTTTGTCGACAATTACGACGGCACCATGCAGGAGCCGACCCTGCTGCCCGTCTCCTTCCCGAATATCCTCGTAAACGCAAACCAGGGCATTGCGGTCGGCATGGCGAGCAATATCTGTTCGTTCAACCTGACCGAAGTCTGTGAAACCGCCATTGAACTGATTAAGAACCCCGCCCACCGCGTTTCGCTCACTCTGAAGGCGCCCGACTTTTCGACCGGCGGCAGCATCGTGCTCTCGCACCGCGATATGGAGCGTATTTACGAGACGGGCCGCGGCACGTTCCGCATCCGCGCAAAATACGAGTATGACAAAAAGCGCAACAGCATTGATATACTAGAAATTCCCTACACCACCTCCATTGAAAACATTATGGATAAAATTGCCGAGCTCATAAAGGCCGGCCGGCTCCGCGAAGTGGCCGACGCGCGCGATCTGACGGACCTCAACGGCCTCAAGATCAGCCTGGAGCTGCGCCGCGGCGTCGATCCGGACATGGTGATGCAGAAGCTGTACAAGCTCACGCCGCTGGAGGACACCTTCGGCTGCAATTTCAACGTGCTTGTCGGCGGTATGCCGCGGGTTATGGGCGTGCGCGAGATACTGGACGAGTGGCTGGCTTTCCGCACCGAGTGCATCAAACGCAGGCTGTACTTTGACATGACGCGTAAAAAGCAGCGGCTGCACCTGCTTAAGGGCCTGGAGAAGATACTGCTGGATATTGACAAAGCCATCGCGATCATACGCGGTACGGAGGAGGAGGCCGAGGTTGTGCCCAACCTCATGATCGGGTTCGGC
>USJY01000045.1 GCA_900555065.1 uncultured Eubacteriales bacterium | reverse complement strand
AGGGAGACCGGAAGAGACAGAAAATAACGCCGCGTACTGCTGCTGCGCATGATGAGATCGTGTAAACTCGCATACTGCAAAACTATCACCTCTGCGGATATTATTTACAGAAGCCGCGCGTTCATGCGCCGAAGCTGGGAGAAGGAAATGCTCAATATACTGAAAATGCCGGAATTCTGGCACGGGGCGCTGGCCGTATTTCTATTCGCCGCGGCGCCCATATGGATCGAACGGCGCCTGAAAAGGTTTTTACACAAACGAGTTTCCAATGGAAAGGAGAAGAGCAATGGTTCAGATTACCATGAAAATTGACGGGATGATGTGCGGCATGTGCGAAGCCCATATTAACGATGCGATTCGGCGCGCGCTTCCCATAAAAAAGGTGAGCTCCTCCCATGCGAAGGGACTGACCACGATTTTGGCGGACGCGCCTTTGGACGAGAAAAAGCTGCGGGAAGCCGTCGACGAGACGGGATACACCGTGCTCTCGATCGACCAGGTTCCATATGAGAAAAAAGGGCTGTTTCGCAGATAGCGCCGCCTGCTATGGAAAGGAATCACCATGCATACGCCAACCATATGCGGGGCCGCCGTCACCTGCCGGACTGAAGCGCGCGGGGAAATCCATATGTGCGCCGCAGACGCGCGGGACGGGCGCCCGGAAGCCGACCCGCGCGCCGGCGGCATGGCCTGCCGCCGCGACGACCAAAGGAGCGCGGCGCGCATGACGAGCTACGAAGTGTTCCCCGGCATTACGCTCTCATATCTGGACGTGCACACGCAGACCTGCGCCATGGCGCGCACAAAGGCGGAAAACGCCTTTGAAATCCACCACTGCCGGCAGGGGCGGATGGAACGCGCTTTCCGGGAAGAATTCTGTTACCTTGGCGCGGGCGACCTGTCCATTGCACGGGAATCGGACATGGGAAGCCGTGCGAATTTCCCGCTGTCGCACTACAGTGGGATCGGTATCCGTATCGATGTGGACAGGGCGCCGAAATGTCTCTCCTGCCTGCTCGACGACGTGACCGTCAGCCCGCAGGCGCTGGCGGAGAAATTCTGCGGCGGCAGCCAATGCTTTATCGCCCGTTCCAACGCGAGCATTGACCACATTTTTTCCGAAATATACGAGGTGCCGGACAGCATTAAAAAGGGATACCTGAAAGTAAAGATTCTGGAACTGCTCTTATTTCTCAGCTGCCTGGACGCCCGCGGCGACCAGGCGGGAGAACGCTGCGCTTCCCGGTCGCAGGCCGCGCTTGCCAGGGATGTGAGCGCCTACCTGACTGCATGCATGGACCGCAGGATTACGCTTGATCAGCTGTCCGCGCGCTTCCATGTCTCCGGCACGAATATCAAAACCAGTTTCAAACTTGTGTACGGCATTTCCATTTACGCATACATCCGAAAGCTGAAGATGGAAGCGGCCGCCGTTGTCCTCGCCAACACCGACCGATCCATTCTGGAGATTGCCGGGCAGTTCGGTTATGACAACGGCAGCAAGTTTGCAAAGGCGTTTCGGGACGTTATGGGCGCGCCGCCCACGAGTTACCGAGCCGGGCTGCGGGTATGACGGGACATTGCGCGCAATACGGCCGGGTTTCGCTGTTTTTTTCCGGGCCTGTCCAAAAAAGAGTGGAATTGCGCCGCGCTTTGTGTTATAATAAAGACAGATTTTCCCTATTCTATAAAAAGGAGTGCCGCCGTTATGAATAAAAAAGTTGCAGAGCTTATCAATGACCAGATCAACAAAGAGTTTTACTCCGCATACCTGTATCTCGAATTCGCGAATTACTATGCCGACGCCGGCCTCGACGGCTATGAGAACTGGTACCGTATCCAGGCCCAGGAGGAACGCGACCACGCCATGCTGTTTTACCAGTACATGCACAACAACGACGAAAAGGTGACGCTTAAGGCGATCGCTCAGCCGGAATGCGAACTGACCGACAATATGGCGCCGCTGAAGAAGGGACTCGAACATGAAAAGTATGTGACCGGACTGATCAACACGATCTATGCCGCAGCGCAGGAGGACCATGACTTCAGAACCATGCAACTGCTCGACTGGTTTGTCAAGGAACAGGGCGAAGAAGAGAAGAACGCTACGGATATGATTACGAAAATGGAGCTGTTCGGCTCCGACGCGAAGGGCCTGTATATGCTCAACAGCGAAATGGCGGCCCGCGTTTACACCGCGCCGTCTCTTGTGCTGTAAGATTGACGGAAAACGGGGCCCGTTTTTATAACGGGTCCCGTCTGTTTTTTTATCTCCGGCGCTGAATGCCGGTCCGAACTGTCCGAATGGAGCTGAATTCCGTCCGTTCGGAGCGGAGCGCGCACGGCGTTTTTTATATAATACCCACATAAAAAGCCGCAAGGCATTTATTTTTAGCCATGAGTTAGCATATGCTAACCAGAAAGGGAGTGCACAAATGAGCGTTGTAATTGTAGGCGGGAATGAATGCATGACGCGCCGGTATATAGAGCTTTGCGAAGCATACAACTGTAAGGCGAAGGTATTTCCGAAACTTGCGGGCGGAATGCGCAACGTCGGCTCCCCCGACCTTCTGATCCTGTTTACAAACACCATGTCCCACAAGATGCTGCGTTCGGTCCTCTGCGCCACAAAGGGCCGGGATACACGCATCGCCCGCTGCCATACAAGTTCAATCGCCGCGCTCAAGAATATACTGAGCACGCATATGGCGGGGACGCTGTGCCATGCCTGAGGATATTGTCGTAGCGCAGTGCTCGCCCACGATGGCGGGGCTGAAGACCGGGAGCCTATTTACCTGCCGCATGAAGAGCAAAAAGGAAATGATGGACTGCATACGCCGCCTGAACGCCCGGCTCGTACCCCGCGGCGTACGTCTGCTGCTCCTGAAGTTTTATGATAGCAGCGCGCTGATTTACATGTACCGCCCCGCGCGGCTGAGAGAGGATCTGTCGCACCCGCTGGCCATGCGCATTCTGGCCGAAAGAGGATACCCTGCGAGCGGGCCGGCGCAATGCGTCAGGCATCTGATCCGGCGGCTGGCAGCGGACGGCTTCCCGCACGAAATCGGGCTGTTTCTCGGCTATCCCCCGGAGGACGTGTACGGTTTCATTGAAAACAAGGCCATGCACGCAAAATGCGTCGGCGTCTGGAAGGTCTACGGTGACGAACAGGCCGCCAGAAAGAAATTTGAACTGTACCGTAAATGCCGACGGGTTTACTGTGAATGTTTCAGAAAACACCGTTCATTCGACAGGCTTGTCGTTACAACGGCATAATCATACGAAGAAAGGAATGGATTATAATGAAAAAAATCGCCGTAGTCTATTGGAGCGGCACTGGGAACACGGAGGCAATGGCGGCTTCCGTACTGGAGGGCGCTAAGGATAAGGGTGCGCAGGCAATCCTGTTCCCTGCCTCGGAGTTCAGCGCAGATCTGGCGGCGGGATATGACGCCATTGCCTTCGGCTGCCCGTCCATGGGCGCGGAAGAACTGGAGGAAACGGAGTTTGCGCCCATGTTTTCCGCAGTCGAAGCGGCGCTCAAAGACAAAAAAATCGCGCTTTTTGGCTCCTACGGCTGGGGAGACGGAGAATGGATGCGCAACTGGGAGCAGTCCTGCCGCCTGGCCGGCGCTGTTCTGGCCTGCGAAAGCGTCATCTGCAACGAAGCGCCGGACGAAGCTGCAGCCGCGGCCTGTAGAGCTCTCGGCGCAGCCCTTGCGGCATAAAAAACACATACTGATACACAGGACGACAGGCCCCCGGCGTATTACGCCGGGGGCCTGACCGCGGGCACAAATTGCTGCGGGACGGGACGCTCCATTACCCGTAAGGCGGGGCAATCCTGCGGCCAGCGGCGACAGGTTCTGGACGGAGTGTGAAAGAGGCCGGCGAACGCAGGATTTGTCCGGTATGCACAATCCAAGAAGACGAACGGGATGCAGACGCGGGTTTGAAAAACCTGGCAGCGCAAGGTCAGCATTCCATGGGAAAGATGTAATCCATTCGTCTGCATATGCGAAAACAGGTCGCGGCGCATATCAACCCGGATTTGCCGCACGGCTTTTACATACTCTGCGTACGACCAGAGGACGGCGGCACCGATAGTCTCCGCGCAATGTCCGGGATGACTCGCGATATTGCGATTTATTGCATGGTAACAATTGAAAACTTCGTTGAATTATGAAATAATATTGAAAACAGCCGTTTGCATAATCGTTTTGAGAAGCGACAACGCGGCTAGGCTCTGATCATAAAGATCAGAAGAAGTATGCGCAAACTCCGTTCCGCAATGCCCAGTCCCCCCCTCACCTTCACCATGAGCCATAACGACAGCCGGTCGAAATGGACGGCCTTGTCCGCATATGTATGAGGCGCCGGACTGCGGTACGGCGGTCGGTTCGGGAATGGCGACGATGCAAAAATCAGATAAACGCAGAGTCGGCGGAGTTCTCGGAGGACGGATCCGATCGTCTATTCTCCTGTAATAAAATGGAAGTGTAATTCTAAGATACAGGGAGGTGCAACCAATGGGCACGCCATCTAACGAAACCGTATTTATCGCCCACCTTTCCCCGGACGGCACACAGGCGCAGACCGTGAAAATACATTTACAAAACACGGCGCGCCGAGCCGAGGCGTTTGCCCGCCCCTTTGGCGGACAGGAACAGGCCCGGTTGGCCGGGATACTGCATGATCTTGGCAAGTACAGCGACGCTTTTCAGCAGCGGCTGGCCGGCGGCCCCAAAGTCGACCATTCCACTGCGGGGGCCAAAGAAGCGGCCGCGCTGCGGCAGTTGGAAACGGCTTTCGCCGTAGCGGGGCACCACGGCGGATTGCCAGACGGCGGAGCCCGAAGCGACGCTCCGGGTGCGCCTACGCTGCACGGGCGGCTCAAAAAGCAGGTGCCATCTTATGACGCCTGGCGCAGCGAAATACGGCTTCCACTGCCTGCGCGGCCGCCAAAGATTGCCTGCGATGGGTTTTCCGCCTCGTATTACATACGGATGCTTTATTCCTGCCTAGTAGACGCCGATTATCTGGATACCGAAGCTTTTATGTACGGCGCGGCGCCCCGCGGCGATTGCACGGATCTGAAGACCCTGCTGGCGAAGCTGGAAAGGCATGTCGCCCCCTGGTGGGACGCAAAAACGGAACTGAACAAGAAGCGCTGCGGGGTTTTAAAGACTTGTCTTTCAGCCGGCCGGGAGTTTTGCCGCGGGCTGTACACCCTGACCGTGCCCACCGGCGGCGGCAAGACGGTATCCTCACTGGCGTTTGCGCTGCACCATGCCGTTGCGCAGGGAATGGCGCGGGTGATCTATGTGATTCCTTACACCTCCATTATTGACCAGACGGCAGAAGTATTCCGGGAAATTTTAGGGGACGAAAATGTGATTGAACATCATTCCGGAGCCGATTTTACGGTGCCGGATGGCCGGACCGATCCAGACCTGTACCGAAAAGCACTGGCCACTGAGAACTGGGACGCTCCGGTCATTGTGACGACGGCGGTTCAATTTTTCGAATCTTTATTCTCCAACCGGTCCTCGCGCTGCCGCAAACTGCATAACATTGCAGACAGCGTTATCATCTTCGACGAGGCGCAGACGTTGCCTGTCAGTCATCTGCGCCCATGTGTGGCGGCCATAGGGCAGCTGGTGCGGTATTACAGCGCTACGGCGGTATTGTGCACTGCCACGCAGCCGGCGCTGCAGCCGTTGTTCGAGGAATTGAAAACCGGTCTGGCACTGCGAGAGATCTGCCCGAATACGGAAAATCTGTTTCATTTTTTCCGCCGCACAACGCTGCGCCATGCCGGACAAATGACAGCGGAAGCATTGGCCGCCAGCTTGAATTCCTTGCAGCAAACGCTGTGCGTTGTCAACCGCAGAGAGACGACGCGGCGATTATTCGACATGATGGAGCCGGAAGGGCGTTACTGCCTTTCCACGCTGCTGTGCCCGGCCGACCGGAAACGGCTGTTGGCGGAGATTCGTGCCCGGCTGGAGACTGGCCGCACCTGCCGGGTGGTGTCCACCTCGCTGATCGAGGCCGGGGTAGACGTGGACTTTCCCACCGCCTGGCGCGAGGAGGCCGGGCTGGATTCCGTTCTGCAGACCGCCGGACGCTGCAACCGTGAGGGAACGCGTCCTGCCACGCAGAGTATTGTCACTGTTTTTCGCCTGGACGGACAGAGCGCACCTGCCATAATCCGCCAAAATGTGGACGCCTTCCGCAGTATCCTGACACAGTTTGACGATCCCGCCATACCTGCGGCGATCGAGCGCTATTTTTCTTTCTACCGCACCTTGAAGGGCGATGCGGCGCTGGACAGGCAGGGCGTGCTGGACGCTTTCAACTTCGGACTGAAAGGCAATATTTTTCCATTTGCCACAGTATCCGATAATTTTCACCTAATCGAAAGAGATACCGTTACTGTCTACATTCCCGTGGCAGAAGGGATTCCCCTTGTGGAGCAGTTGCGGAAAGGCGACGTCAGCCGCGCACTGTTTCGGCGGCTGGGCCAGTTCGCAGTACAGATTTATCCGGAACACCTGCAAAAGCTGGCGGCAGCCGGAGCTGTCGAGCCGGCGGGCGGCGGCAGTTTTATTTTGACCAATACCGACCTGTACAGCCGCAGCACGGGCCTGATGCTGGATGTAGGGACTGGAAACGGGCTGTTTGTCTGACTTTATGAAAAACGGCGGCAAGAGTAAAACTTGCCGCCGTTTTTTCATAATTCAGTCCCATTCTCTTTTCGCAGATTTGCTGAACGCCTTTATCATACCGGCTTTTTGGAAAAATGCGAGCCGTGACAATATCTCGCATTTTACCCCATGCGCCGACAAATTGTGAAGTTTTTTTTCTTCCATATCTTGACGTTTTATATCCGTTATATTATACTAATTTCATAGTTGCAATTCACAAACAATACGCAATAAATATACAAATTACAACACAAGAGGAAAAGGAGGTATTGCCTTGTGATTCAACTGGAAGTATGGGGGCCTTATGCGCTGTTCAGCAGACCGGAACTCAAGGTCGAAAGGGTTTCTTATGACGTCCCTACGCCTTCGGCGGCGCGGGGGATTGTAGAAGCACTTTACTTTCATCCGGGCCTGCAATGGCATATCGACCGGATCTTTGTGCTCAATCCCATTCAATTTACCAGCATACGCCGCAACGAGGTGTCCGCCAAGGTCTCGGCGCGCAATATGCGTCAGGCAGCACAGGGAAACAGCAGCCAGCCGTTATATCTTGCCGCCGCTCAGGAGATTGTGCAGCGGGCATCGCTGTTGCTCCGGGACGTCCATTACGTGATCGAAGCCCATTTTGATATGACTGCCCGCGCCGCCCCTTCAGACAATCCCGGCAAGTTTCAGGATATTATCACTCGCCGTATGGAGCGAGGACAGTGTTTCCACACACCCTATTTCGGCTGCCGTGAGTTCCCGGTTCAATTCCGTCGTTGGCCGGGCGGGCCCATTCCCACGATTCATGAAACCCGCGATCTTGGGCTGATGCTGTACGATTTTGACTATACTGATCCACAGAATATTACCCCCACCTACTTTCGCGCCAGACTGGTAAACGGTGTGTTGAACACTGGAGACTGCGAGGTGTTCCGATGATTTTACAGGCACTGACCCGCCATTATGAGGACCTGTTGGCGCTGGGCCGGATTCCCCGGCCGGGCTGGACAACCGCCAAAGTGTCCTACGCGCTGGCGCTGGACGGCGATGGCCGGGTAATCCAGCTTTTGCACCTGAATCAGCAGGTACGGCATGGCAAAAAAACTGTGTGGGTCCCCCAGGAACTGCAGATGCCAACCCCTGCAAAACGCACTTCTGGCGTCGCTGCAAATTTTCTGTGCGACAACAGCAGTTATCTTCTGGGAGTTGACGGCAAGGGGAACCCCGCCCATACCGCCAATTGCTTTTCCGCCGCTAAAGCTCTGCATCTTTCCCTGCTGAAGGATGCGGCTTCCCCTGTTGCCCGGTCCATTGTCCGCTTCTTTGAGACCTGGGACCCGGCGCAGGCCTCCGTACACCCTGCCCTGCAGACAGACTGGGCCGATCTGATGAAGGGGGGCAACCTGGTCTTCTGGTACGAAGACGCTTCGGCCGCGGCCGACCCGGAGATCCGCAATGTATGGCAGCGGCATTACGGAAGCGA
>USJY01000044.1 GCA_900555065.1 uncultured Eubacteriales bacterium | reverse complement strand
CCCCGGCTGCAGATACGTTCCGATTTCGTGAAATCGGGTATCAACAATCCGGCCGTCGTTCATATGATATACTAGTAGACGCGACTGGTCACGCTGCGCCACCGGCGTCTGCGCAATCAATTCCCGCGGAAGATCGTAGTAAAAATCGGATAATTTCATATGTCACCTCAAATAGTAATTGACAAACAGACGCTTTGATGCTATGATATTTTTAATAATTTTCTGTAGAAAAACTGAATATTGATAAATAGAGGCGCGATGTCAATGAGTAGTCCCGCGGAGGTTGTCGGTAGCCGATGAAACGGGTGAAAGGTGCCATTGCCGAAGGGAGCGTAAGGCCGAATCTACCGTTCCCTGGTCATAACAGCGAACAGCGGTATGACTGTCATCCCTGTGGGATGGAGGGCTATTATATGGATGTGGTGCGTACGCTAAGTATGTATTATATACGATTGATAGCCGGTTTTCAACCGGTTTTTTTATTTCACAAATGAGGAGAGGTTACTTATGAAACAGTATAACGTTGGCATTATCGGCGCGAGCGGCATGGTTGGTCAGCGCTTTATCACAATATTGAAAGACCATCCGTGGTTTAAAATCGGAGCGCTGGCCGCAAGCGCACGTTCAGCCGGCAAGAGTTACGGCGAGGCAGTGGAAGGCCGATGGATGATGAAGGAGCCACTGCCTGCGGATATTGCGGCCATGACCGTTTTGGATGCAAGCGCGGATGCAAAAAAGATTGCGGAGAGTGTGGACTTTGTGTTCTGCGCCGTGGATATGAAAAAAGACGAGGTTCGGGTGTTCGAGGAGATGTACGCCAGGCTCGAGTGTCCGGTTATGTCCAATAACAGCGCGCATCGCGCTACGCCCGATGTGCCGATGATCGTACCGGAAATCAACGACCACCACGCAGCCGTCATTGAGACGCAGCGAAAACGCCTTGGTACAAAACGCGGGTTTATTGCAGTGAAATCCAACTGTTCCATTCAAAGCTATGTGCCGGCGATCCATCCCCTGCTTGATCTCGGCGTTTCCAGGGTGCTCGCCTGCACGTATCAGGCGATTTCTGGCGCGGGCAAGAATTTTGAGACATGGCCGGAGATGGTGGATAACGTGATCCCTTATATCGCCGGCGAAGAAGTAAAATCCGACAACGAACCGCTGAAGATCTGGGGCAGCATAGAAAACGGCGTGATTGTGCCCGCCAAAACCCCCAACATCACTTCTCAGTGTATTCGCGTTCCGGTGACGGACGGACATCTGGCCGCCGTATTTATGAGCCTGGACCGTAAGGTTGATATGGAGGAAATCCGCAGGCGCTGGTCCGAATATAAAGGCGCGGCGCAGAAGCTGAATCTGCCCAGCGCGCCAAAACAATTCCTGCACTATTTTGAGGAAAACGACCGGCCGCAGACCAGGCTCGACAGAGATCTGGAGGGCGGTATGGCAATATCTGTCGGACGGCTGCGTCCTGACAGTCAATACGATTATAAATTCGTCTGCCTTTCGCACAACACGCTGCGCGGCGCAGCCGGCGGCGGCGTGCTCATGGCGGAGCTGCTGTGCGCAAACGGCTACTTATAAGTGAGGAGATTTTATGAGCAATTCCCTGTTCACCGGTTCCGGCGTGGCGATTGTTACGCCTTTTACAGAAGACGGTTCCATCAATATACAAAAGCTGAACGAGCTGATAGATTTTCAGATAGACAACGGTACGGACGCGATTATTATCTGCGGTACGACCGGTGAATCGGCAACCCTGTCCGACGAAGAACATATTCAGGCGATCCGTGCGGCGGTTACGCATACGGCGGGCCGTGTCCCCGTAATTGCGGGCACTGGCAGCAATGACACGAATTACTGCATACATTTGTCCGAGGAAGCGCAGGAGCTAGGCGCGGACGGACTGCTGCTTGTAACGCCTTATTACAACAAGACTACACAGGCGGGGCTGGTGCGGCATTTTCTCAGCGTGGCAGAACGAGTATCCATCCCTATCGTACTGTACAACGTCCCATCCCGCACTGGCATGAGTATTGCCCCAGAGACATACTTCGAGCTCTCAAAACATCCCAATATCGTCGCGACAAAGGAAGCCTGCGGCGACTTTTCCAAAATCGTTAAGACAATGCACCTGTGCGGAGACGACCTGGACGTATATTCCGGCAACGACGACCAGATTGTACCAATTTTGGCCCTTGGCGGCAAGGGCGTGATTTCCGTACTTGCCAATATCATGCCAAGGCAGACGCATGAGATCTGTGCGCTCTACGCCCAGGGGAAAACCGCAGAGAGCGCCGCTATGCAGATTGAACTTGCCGACCTAATCGACAGCCTATTTGTAGAGGTCAATCCCATCCCCGTCAAAACGGCGCTGAATCTGATGGGGTTCAGCGTGGGCGAGCTCAGAATGCCGCTTGCGCCTATGTCCGAAAAGAATCTGGAGATTTTAAAAGCGTCTATGCGCAGGCATTGCCTGATCGGCTGACTGCCTTCCCTTTCCTATATATGAAAGGATGATACAAATGACAAAGTTGATAGTCGGCGGTATTGGCGGACACATGGGCGGCGCCGTCGCCTCCATTGCCGGAGAGTACGGCTTTGAGGTGACCGCCGGGTTTGATATCAAAATTCAATCGAGCGCTTTTCCCGTCTATGACGATCCGCTTTCCTGCTATGAGAAGGCCGACGTCATTATAGACTTTTCCAGCACTGATGCGCTGGACGGAATTCTTGGATACGCTATGCGCACAAACACTCCGGCTGTGCTGGCCGTGACTGGCTACAGCCCGGAACAGCGGACGCGCATCGAGCAGGCCTCCAAATCGCTGCCGATATTTGCAAGCGCGAATATGTCGCTCGGCATCAATCTGCTCCTTGCATTGGTGAAAAAATGCACAGAAGTCTTGCAGGAGGACTTTGACATCGAGATTATTGAGAAGCACCACAACAGAAAGCTGGACGCGCCGAGCGGCACGGCGCTGATGCTGGCGCAGTCTATTTCCTCGGCAATGCCGGACGCTCCGCCCTATGTTTACGGCCGCACGCCGGAGACAGGGCGAAGAACTCGAAAGGAGATTGGCATACACGCCGTGCGCGGCGGAAACATTATCGGCGAGCATGAAGTTCTGTTTGCCGGCGCAAACGAGACGTTGTCACTCACCCACACGGTAGCGTCGCGCGAGGTATTCGCAGTCGGCGCGCTGAAAGCGGCTCGGTATCTGCTTGGCAAGGAAAACGGATTGTATGATATGAGCGACCTTGTAGAGAAAGCCTGATACTTGCAAATAAAGCCTGATACTTGCAAATAAAGCCTGATATACGACAGAAAAGGGGTATTGAAATGAATATTGTTTTTTCCGACATCGGCATGACTACGGACGTGACGCTCATCAGCGTCGGCAATATGTCCGCGAGCACAAAGGACATCTATACGCTGTTCAACAGCCTGGCGGAAGCAGGCGTGGATGTGGATATGATTTCTCAGCCGGCAAGCTGGGGATCGGATATATCCCTGTCCTTTACGGTAGACGACCACGCTCTTTCGGACGTAGTGCTTGTGCTGGGCGCATTGAAAAAGCGTTACCCCAACATTCGTACCGATATCAATTCCGGGAACTTTAAGCTCCATTTCACCGCTGAGGAGATGCTTGGCAAGCCGGGGGTAGCCGCGCACATTCTAGGACTGTTTTGCGAAGCGGATATTGATGTGAAAATGATCAGCACTTCGGAAATAGATATCTCCCTTTTGATTGACAGCGCGCACTTCGGCGCTGCACTGCAGCTGCTGGAAACAAAGTTTGACAAGGTATTTTAATAAAAACATATGCATAGCAAAAACAGGAGCCGAATATAGCGGCTCCTGTTTTCTACTGTTTCACCGTCAGTTTTCGCTGGACGGGCTGCTCTCGTGCGGTATGGGCACATCGGCATCATCCGCGCCTGCATCATTCTTCGGCACCTGCATGTTACGCGCCTTTTGTTTGCGCCTGCTTCGGCGAATGAGGAGTATGACGACTACAACGACAGCTGCGACGACAAGGATGGGCAGAAGCCATACAAAGACGATGCAAATCACCTGGATGGCTTCCCAGAAAAAGTGAAGCGAAGACGTCATCGCCTCCTGCAGTTTTGCGCCAAAGGTGTCTCCGGCCACAGGCTCATAAACGTCCACTTCGCTGACAGAGAGGGTGACTGTCGCGTATTCTGTGAGATTGTCAAGCCGGCGAAGCATGGTTGTCAGCTCTTCTATTTCCGTGCGGATACGCGTTAGTTCCGATTCGATCTCCAGGATATCCGACATCTTCGTCGCCTGCTCCAGGAGCGCAGTGACACGCTCCTGCTGAATTTTCAGCGCATTCAGACGGGTTTCCGTATCAAAGTACTCCACTGTGACATCCTCGCCGCTTTGGGATTTATGGAGTACGTTTGCCGACGATTCGACAAACCCTGTAAAGCCGTCAAGCTTGCCAACCGGAATGCGAACCACATATTCCGCGCTCTTGATGCGGCTGGTGTCGCTTGTATCCACGCTGGACTGTTCGACATACCCGCCTGCATTTTTTACTTCCAGCTGCAGTGTTTCAATAAGGGTTTCAAACTCCTTCGTCTCCAGACGGTAGTCAATCCGGACGATGATTTTACGATCCGAGACAATCCCTGCTATTTCGCCGTTCGACTCCCCTGCCTCGCTCATTTCCATCGCCGTGTCGGAAGATACGCCGGCCGAACTCTGTGCGCCGGAAGCATTTCCCTCGTTGGTAGATTTGTCCGACTGCATTTGCGCGCCGCAACCTGTATAGAGCGCGGCCAGGCACAGGATACTGAGCAGCAGCGCCAGTATTCTCTTCATACGTACAACCTCCGTTTACTGTTTTGGGGTTCTTGCTTTCATAAAACGTTTTGTCAATACAAGATCGCTTTCGTACGGGTCATATTTTCCTCTGCACTTTTGAAAAGTTTCTTCGCCCTTACCGGTGATGACGATCACATCTCCCGCCCGTGCGTCCATGATCGCGCGCTCGACCGCTTCGGCCCTGTCCGCAATGGACACCGCTTTCCCGCCGGCGGCCTTTACATGGCCCGCAATCTCTTCATTGATTGCCTCCACGTCTTCATACCCCGGATCCTCCGCCGTCAGAATGGTCAGATCAGCCATTTTCCCGGACACTGCGCCCAAATCTTTACGCCGCAGAAACGCCTTGCCGCCCGGACAGCCGTATACGCTGACGAGCCTATGGCCCGGAAATTCTTCGCGCAGGCTGCTGAACAGGGTTTCAAAACTCATTTTATTGTGCGCATAATCTATGATCACTGTGATCTCCCCGTCCCCAAACACCTCCATTCTGCCGGGTACGCGTACTTTTTTCAGCCCTTTCTGGATGAACGACACGTCTACCCTATCCATACAGACGCAGATTGCAGCAAGCGCGTTATATACATTAAACGCGCCGAGCATCGGAATCTGAAACTTGCGGTTGAACTCCTTGGCACGTACGGAAAACGTCGTATACCGCCCCGCTCTGGCGATGTTATAGGCCATAACGTCCGCTTCGCGCAGAATGCCGTATGTTCGGATCCGACAGCCGTTGCCACGCGCGGTTTCCAGAATTTCATCCGCGAATTCGTCGTCCGCGTTGATGATCGCATCGTCCGTATACGAAAATATCCGTTTTTTGGCGCTGAAATATTCGTCGAAATCTCTGTGTTCAATCGGGCTGATATGGTCCTCCCCAATATTGAGGAACACGCCGGTCGAAAACACGGTGCCGTAAACCCGGTCGTATTGCAGCCCCTGCGAAGAAACCTCCATGACGCCTCCGACAAGCCCGGAGCGAACCATCTCATCCAGCATGGCCTGCAAATCCAGTGATTCCGGCGTTGTAAGATGCGCTTCCTCACAGCGGCGGCCCGTGTCGTTCGCGATGGAACTGAGCAGTCCGTAACCCCGGCCCGCCTGCTGCAATACCGCCTTTGTCATATAGGACACTGTCGTCTTGCCTTTTGTTCCCGTAATCCCTATTAAATCCAGTTTTTTTGACGGGTGGCCGTAAAACATACAGGCGCAAAGCGCCATCGCCTTGCGAATATCCGTTACGATCACGCCGGGGATCAGGACGTCGTAATCCCGGTCCGACAAATAACAGGCGGCGCCCCGGTCCACAGCCTCCAACAGATACTCGCGCCTGAAGGTCGCCCCTTTACAGATAAACAGGCTGTTCTCGGCCGCTTCTTTTGAATTGTAGGTCACGCTTGAAACGACGCAGTCCATTCCCGTCGGCCTTACAAGCAGCCCTTCTGTCATAAGCATGGATTCCATATCGCTTATACGCATGATTCACACCTTTTCCAGTTAACATATTCTACATAATATTCTGGCTTTTTTGTGCCAGTATATTACAAATACTTCGCAACCATAAGGGTTTGTCAACAGTTTCAACAGGGTTTTCCACAGATTTATGTAAACATGAAATCTTGATTACAGAGCTAAATATTACACATGCGAGTGGAAATATTTTTTATCAAGCGCCCTGTATTGCGCCGCTTCCGCAATATCCGCTGCAGTAATGTCGGCATGCGCTTTGAGGTCTGCGATCGTACGCGCGACTTTCAAAATTCTGTCGTAACCGCGGGCGGACAGTGCCAGCGTTTCAAATATTCTTTTCAGCAGGAGCGACGCGTCTTCATCGAGTTTGCAGCAATCGCGAAGCAGATCCCCATACAGGCGTGCGTTGCAGGCGATGCCTGTTCCGGCATACCGCTTTACCTGGATTTCCCGCGCGGCGCAGACGCGCCTGCGGATCGCATCCGAGGCCTCGCCCTTGAGACATGTCGGCAAACGAAACGGCGGGGACTTCTACCTGAATGTCGATACGGTCGAGCAGCGGACCGGATACCCGACCGATATAGCGGTCTATATCCTTCGGCGAACAGCGACAGGCTTTGGTTGGATGCCCGTAAAAACCGCATTTGCAGGGGTTCATGGCGCAGACAAGCATAATAGAGCAGGGATATTCCACCGCGGCGGAGACGCGGGAGATGCGCACCGTACCGTCCTCCAGCGGCTGACGTAACACCTCCAGCACGCTTTTATTATATTCGGGCAATTCATCCAAAAACAGAACGCCGTTGTGCGCCAGGGAAAGTTCCCCCGGCCGGGGCGAACTCCCACCGCCGGCCATGCCCGCGTAGGAAATAGTGTGATGGGGCGCGCGGAAGGGGCGGACGCTGACAAAGGGACGCCGGGGATTCAGCAGACCGCTGACGGAATAGAGTTTCGTCGTCTCCAGCGCCTCATCAAAAGTCATATCCGGCAGAATAGAGGGCAGGCGCTTGGCCAGCATGCTTTTGCCGGTTCCGGGCGGACCGATCAGCAAGACGTTATGGCCGCCGGCCGCAGCTGTTTCCAGCGCTTTTTTCGGCATAAGCTGGCCCGCCACGTCCGCAAAGTCTAGAAAATCCTCCGGCAGCGGAGAATAGATGGAATCGTCCGCACGGAAAGGCTGGATAGGCAGTACGCCGAGCACATGGTCGATCACCTGTGAGACGTGCTCAGCCGGCAATATTTCACCCCCGCCGGCAACGCCCGCCTCCGCCGCGTTTTCGCGGGGCAGGAATACAGACTGGACGCCGCTGTCACGCAGCGCGAGGACGACGGGCAGAACCCCGCGTACCGGCCGGATTTCGCCGCTCAGAGAAAGTTCTCCGATAAACGCATAATCGCGCAAATCGGCCCGAAGCTGCTCGGTAGCGGCCAGAATTGCGACAAAAATGGGAAGATCGTAAAGCGGCCCTTCCTTCTTCTTGTCAGCCGGCGCCATGTTGACCGTGATGCGGCGGGCGGGGAAATCAAAACCGCAGTTCTTGATCGATGCGCGCACCCGTTCGCGGGATTCGCGCACAGCGGCGTCTGGCAGGCCGACGATATCAAAGGACGGCAGGCCCTGCGATACGTCAACCTCTACGTCGATTAGGTAGCCGTTTACGCCCTCGATCCCGGCGGCTTTTACTCTGGATACCATACTGCTGGCCTCCCATCAGTCGAACAACGTCTCAAAATCAAAAGTCCAGTCCGCCGTTTCCGCACAAAACTCCTTGCTGTGCGAGACAAAGATTACGCTTCCCGCAAAGGCGCGAATCGCCGTTTTGAGTTGCGCGACCGCGTTTACGTCCAGGTGGTTTGTGGGTTCGTCCAGAATCAGCAG
>USJY01000043.1 GCA_900555065.1 uncultured Eubacteriales bacterium | reverse complement strand
TCCAAGGTATAGGTAACGGAGAGTTCGCCGCCGTCCATGGTGAGCCGGTTATCGATATTTGCAGTGCTGACGCCCATGACGAATTGGCCAAAACCCATATCATAGTGATTGAGGTGGCGCTTGCCCTTCTCCAGAATCAGCTGAGAGCCGTACTTGCCGGTGCGCGTAATCGTAACCCGCTTCTGGCTTTCAACGGATATTTTTGTAAATGTATCCTCCAGCCCATTCTCAGCCGACTCGGCATAGTCGATCTCAAACCCGTCCGGACTGCGGCGCAGGGTCCCATGCGTTATCAGTTCAATGGAATCCTGTGCGGGTCCGCTGGTCTGCGTGCCTTTTATTTGGAGCATAATATCTTTTATTTCAGAAGTTTCCTGCATTTACAGTACAATCCTTTCTACGGATTCGGTAATTTCCCTGTCCAGAAAGATGGATGCGACGCTGCTGAAGCCCTCTGTGGAGTCTGTGACGTAATAACGGTTAGTGCCTGCGTTATACTCGCTCTTCCCATTTTCCTTTGCCAGTATATCCGCCGTGGAGATCGCCGCTTCCTTACCCGGGTCCACAAGCGCAACCCCCGGCAGGCTCCTTGCAATACAGCCTGCAATGACCGGATAATGCGTGCAGCCCATAATCAGCGTATCAATCCCGGCCTCGCGCAGCGGCGCAAGATATTCCTCCGCAACCAGGTGGGTTACCGGATTATCGTCCTCAATATAACCGTTTTCGACAAGCGGTACAAAGAGCGGGCAGGCGTTGGCGTAGACGGATATTTCGGGATCGAGCTGCAAAAGCCGGTTGCGGAAGGCCTGGCTGCGCGTTGTTGCAGAGGTTGCGATTACGCCCACTTTTTTGTTTTTGGTAAGGGCGACAGCCTTTGCGGAAGTGACTTCCAGCACGCCCATAGTCGCAACTCTTGCATGCTGCCGCACCTGTTCCATAGCGACGGTGGAAACGGTGCCGCAAGCGATAATAATCCGTTTCACATCGAATTTTTCCAAAAATGCAACGCCTTCCAGGGCGTACTGTATAATCGTCTCGTTGGAACGCGTGCCATAGGGAACCCGCCCGGTATCGCCCAGATATATAATATTCTCGCCGGGCAGAACGTGCATCAGTTCCTTGACACAGGTCAGGCCGCCCAGCCCGGAGTCAAAAACGCCGATGGGTCTGTTGTCCATGATTGCGCCTCCTCTATACGGCCGAATCGAGCAGCAGCTCGATCAGCTCGCCGTAGCCGATCTCTTTTGAATGCATCATCAGTTTGGGATACATGCTGATATCGGTAAAGCCCGGCAGCGTATTGATTTCGTTGAGTACCACGCGGCCGTTCTCCTGCAAAAAAAAGTCCACCCTTGACAGGCCTCCGCATTCCAGAGCCCGGTATGCCTTGAGCGCTACGCCGCGAATTTCTTCGGCTTTTTCCGGGTCCAGCGGGGCCGGGATATAGAGCCGGGAATCGCTGTTGACATACTTTGCGTTATAGTCGTAAAACTCGCTGCCGGATACGATTTCCCCGCAGACGGAGGCAAATGCGTCTTCATTGCCCAGTACGGCGACTTCCAGTTCCCGGCCGTCGACAAATTCCTCTACCAGCACCTTATCGTCAAACTGGAATGCGGCGCCGATCGCATCTATAAGCTCGTCACGCCGCTTTACTTTGGAAACCCCGCAGGAGGAACCGTTGGCGGAGGGCTTGACAAATACGGGATAGACAAACTTGCTCTCCACCTGGGAGACGGCGCTTTCCCCGTCAAAATTATACTGCCGAAACACGATATAATCGGCCTGCGCAATCCCGGCCGCCTGCAGAATTACTTTTGTCGTCGCTTTGTCCATGGCGTTTGCGCTCGCCCGTAGCCCAGGCCCGACAAAGGGAATCCGCGTAAGCTCCAAAAGTCCCTGCATTTTACCGTCCTCACAGTTCTCGCCGTGGAGTACGGGAAACGCCACGTCGATTTCCACACGCTGGATTGGATTGGTGAACAGCAGCAGCCCGTTTTTTTCGCTTGTATAGTCGAGCATGGCGGGGATATTCCCGCGCCGCCGCTCCCATGCACCGGAGCGGATTTCTTCCGCGTCCGCACGCGTGTAATACCAGCAGCCTGCTTTCGTTATGCCTACGGTATGTATTTGATTGTTTTCGCGGTTTATATTTTCAATGACGGCTGCGGCGGACCTACGGGACACCTCATGCTCCGGCGAGGCGCCGCCGAACAGAATCAATACGCTTCTCATACAGGATCTCCTTTTTGCATGCCGATCGCATTTATTTAGTATATAATATATGCGTTTGTAATGCAACATATAATCTGTGAATCCATTCCATGAATATATCTTGCCAGTTCTGGTAAAAATATCTGTGGATTTGGAAAAATTGTACAGGTAAGGGGTGTGACCGACTTGATACGCGGAGTAAACCGTCAAATTGTCATTGTAAAGCCGGACGACAGCGATATATTTGAACAGGCGATCTTTTTTGTCAGTCCGCAGGCCAGCCGTAAGGGCCTGCACGAAACGGATATGCTTACAGAGGCAAAGCGGATAATCGCCCAGAAGATTGCGCGATACTATCCCCAGAAGAAAAAGAAGTTCAAGCTGTTCCGCTTTTAATTTTACTTGCCCCGGACCGCGGTCCGGGGCTCTTTTTATTGATTTTAAACAAAATTTATGATACACTGGTTCTAATAAAAATTGAGGAGTAGATCATGCAGCCGCAGAAGATTCCATTGATTATGGCGCCTTTGGCCGGAATCACGGACAGCGTGTTCCGGCGTATCGTGAAACAATTCGGCGCGGATATCGTATATACGGAGATGGTAAGCGCCAAAGGCCTGTACTATGGGGATAAGAAGACGCGCCTTCTGCTGCGGAGCACGGAGGAAGAACGACCCGTAACGGCGCAGCTTTTCGGAAGCGATCCTGCGATTATGGCGGAAGCCGCGCGGCGGGTATGCGAATATGCGCCGGACGGTATCGATATCAATATGGGCTGTCCCATGCCCAAAATCGTTAAGGGCGGAGACGGCTGCGCGCTTATGCGTGACGTGCCGCTGGCTTCGCGCGTTTGCGCCGCGGTCGCGGCCGCGGCTGCTGTTCCGGTCAGCGTCAAGTTCCGCAAGGGCTGGGATGAGGCGCATGTCAACGCGGTCGAGTTTGCGCGCGCCATGCAGGAAAGCGGCGCCGCCTCCTTGACGGTGCATGGGCGCACCTATCAGCAGCTTTTTACTGGAAGATCCGATCCACAGATCATCGCCGCAGTGAAAGCAGCAGTGCGGATTCCGGTCTATGCGAGCGGGGATATTGACAGCCCGGAGGCTGCGCAGCGCATCGCCGCCGAGACGGGCTGCGACGGGTTGATGGTCGGCCGCGGCGCGCTGGGCGATCCATGGCTGTTTTCCCGCATCCGCGCAGGCTTTGAAGGCCGACCGGGACAGGAGCCGACTCCCGCGCAGCGCGTCCGGATGGCGCTTACGCACGCAAAGCTGCTGTGCGAGGACAAGGGCGAGCGGCTGGGCATACGCGAGAGCCGGAAACACACCGGCTGGTATATAAAAGGGCTCAAGAGCGCCGCCCGTATCCGCAACGAGGCAAACCATGTGGAAACCTATGCGGAGCTGGACGCATTGCTCGGTTCGTATCTGGATACACTACAAGTCAAGGAGGACGCCTCATATGAACGATATTGAGGTCCTGCGCCGGGTGCGCGCGGGGAACACAAAGGCCTATGAGGAGCTTGTTGTCAAATACGAGAAGCGGATCTTCCAGGTCGCGCTGGGCCTGCTTCGGGATGAACAGGACGCGCTGGACGCGACACAGGAGGTCTTTATTAAGGCCTTTTTGCGGGTTGCTAATTTTCGGCATGAATCGGAATACTATACATACCTGTTTCGCATTGCGGTCAATGAGTGCAAGGATGTGCTCAGCCGCCGCGCCCGCCGCCGTACAGTCCCGCTTTACCGGGAGGACGACACGCCCATAGAACTGCCGGCCGCAGAGGAAGGCCTGCCCGAACTGATGGCGGCGGACGAGCTCAGGCAGGCGCTGTATGAGGAAATGCTCGGTCTGGAAGAACCGTTTCGCCAGGCGGTACTGCTGCGCAGCGTTTACCAGCTTTCCTACGAGCGTATTGCCGCCGAGACGGATACGGATATCGGCACGGTGAAATCGCGCATATACAGAGGCCGGGAGCGGATTCGGAAAAATCTGGCCGCGCGGAACCTTTTATAGGTTTGATTCGTCCAATATACAGCGGGGTGAATGTTTTGAAAAGCTGCGAAGAATACAGAGAGCTTATAAGTGCATATTACGATTACGAACTGGACCGCACCACCCGTATGGAAGTAGAAGCGCACGTAGAGTCCTGCGCACAGTGTGCGGAAGTGTTTCGGCAGTACGGGGAGATTTGTCCGCTGGACAAAGGCGCAATGCCGTCGTCGGTTGTACAGCCGGTCATGGAACGTATCAACGCCTATGAGACGGAGACCGACCCGTTCGACAAACAGGGCGGCGAAGGGGCCCGCAAGCAGCACAAGCCGATGAGCAAAACGACGAAAACCTGGTTGACGATCGCGGCCTGCCTGCTGCTGCTTGTCACATCGGTCCTGTTTAACCAGGGGCCGGTTTCGGAATACCAGATGTATCAGGATTCGGCGGGCTTTGACGAGGCCGCATCCTCTTCCATGTCCAGCGCAGGCTCCGCCATGGAGGACGGGCACGGCGCGGCGGAGAACGATGTTGCGGGCGCGTCCAGCAGCGCCGCCTCTACATCGTCCGCAGCGCAGCCGCTGCTTGCTGCGCTGACTGACGCGCAGCAGGTGCGCGTCAGTCTGATGGATACGGACATCATCATAACGGACAGCGAGTCTATTGCGCAGCTGCGTCAGTTCCTGGAATCACAGCCGTCGCAGGTAGTCGCGGACGTATCCAAAGCGGATGAGATCGGGACGATAGAGCTTGTGCCGGACGCGGGGCTGGACGTGTCTATCACAGAGGACTACAGAATTGTGTATACGGACGGAGCGCAGTCCTACTCCATTCAGCCGGATGCGGCCGCGCTGGAGGATGCGCTTCACAAGCTGAGCCAGTGAGGTATGCAAAATAAGGCCCGCGCCGGGTTCCTCCTGCGTGACATGGATGTAAAATAGCAGAAGGGAATTCGGCGTAAAAAAGAGAAACGAGCAGACGGAAATTTCCGTCTGTTCGTTTCTCTTTCAATATCCGTAATACGAAAGGCTATAAGGGGCTGTGTTGCTGTGAACGGACGCCGATTCAGCCGGCGCGCAAACCCGCAAGACACCAACGGAAGCGTAACGATCTGCAAAGTGGCCGGTGCGGCAAGATACGCGATATGGGGAATGGGGAAGTGCAGAATATACGAGGAGTAGGATGTCAGGCACGGATATACGAGACGCGAGATATACGAGGCACGGATATGCAAGGCACGGGATATAGAGGGATTTTGGGAAAGGACGCCGCCGTACCGGAATTCACAGGGGGGATCCCACGGGAAAGGCCATCTTACTACTGTTCCTTCGTATATTGCACGCGCGTCGGAGAGGGTATGCCGACATGATGTATTATGCCCGTCCGGAAACGCTGCGGAAAACAGGGGCGTTCCGATTCTGCCGCCCGTACGGGTGTGGAAGCCGGTGGGGAAGCGGAAGCGATTGCAAGAATCCGGACGGGCGGCGCGTCAGAGAACGCATCGCCCCGTGTTTTGTTCATGCCTGGGCATGATCTGAACAAATAAACCGGCAGTAGAACAAAAAGACGGCCGTAAAGGAATGATATACGGCCGTTTTTCGTTTTTTTGCTACCTATATCTGTTTTCCGGTTTCTCTGTCTGTAAATACCGCTTCATAGTCGAAATTTAATACATCGGCTATTTGTTTCAAGTCATTTTCCGAAAAATTATCACGCGTCATTTTCCCGCTCATCGTTGACAGGCTTTTGTTTAACAGTTTAGATAAATCGGTAAGCGTCATTTCACGTTCGACCAAAAGCATTTTTATTTTCTTGGCAGCAGACAACTCATCACCTCATTTTCCTTAATTATACGGCTAATTACGAATGATTTCAAATAAAAAACAAATAAAGTGCGGATAATTTCAAATATGATATTGACAAGATCTTCTTTTGAGCGTATAATGTTTGTAAATAGACGAATATATTACGGCTTAAAGCAATGGAAAGGGGTTGTAAATTTTCTATGAACTACATTGGCGAGATCTTCACAAGGGCGGACATTCAACAAATCCGCGAGTTTCTTTTACACGGCGCAGAGGGAAACATCGACCCACGCCCGTATAAAGAACGGATAGAAAGCGCTTACAGGGCGCTTAGTGTCCGGCTGCGCAGGGATTACCCAAATGAAAAGGACTTTGAGGAAATTATCGGGTTTGCATATGACTATGCGACTGCAACCGAAGAGGTTTATATGGAAATCGGTTTACAGGCCGGCGCAATACTTGCTGCCCAGGCAGCCCAGAACATAAAAGCGGCGTTTGAGGAGGAATACGGCGGCAGAACATAAATCCAGACGAGAAACACAGCGCCTGACGCGGCTTCGGCCGACGAATGTTTCCAGTAGGCAGCGTATATATACACCCATACGGAGCCCTTTTTATCGCGACGGTGCCCATTTTAGCGCGCAGGGGCGCGCGTATCCTAGGATTGTTCCGATATGCTGTGTACGGCGTTTGCCGCCGGTTTTTTGCATGTGAAATAGCCGTTGAATATGAATTGAGAATATGTTATAATTATTCTCTAGTGAAAATTATAAGTACAGACATGGAGGGAGCGCGCATGTCAAAGTGCCGGATGTTGGAATGTCCGGGCACGGAAGAACAAATAGACAGCATATCGACCCGTTGCGGCGTCGATAAAATCATTGCGAAGATTTTGATCGGTCGCGGCTTGGATACTGCTGAAAAGGCACAGTTGTTTCTGGATCAGAACCACAGGCTGTTTCACGATCCGTTCCTGCTGCCCGATATGGAGCGGGCGGTTGTCCGGTTGCAGCAGGCGATTGCATGCGGCGAGCTGATTCTTGTGGTCGGCGATTCAGACGCCGACGGCATTACGGCGACCGCGATCATGATGCAGTACCTGCGTGCCCGTGCCGCCAATGCGGAATACACCATTCCGGACAACGGAAACAACCTGGCCGTATTTTCGCAGCAGAGCCTTGCGGACATGCTGGAGCGCGGCGTACGGCTGGTCGTTACGGTCGACCTCGGCGTTTCGGCGGTGGAGCAGATTTCCGCTTTTCAGGCGCAGGGGATTGATGTGATCGTGACCGACCACCACGAGTGCCACGGAGAGCTGCCGGACGCAGAAGCCGTAGTCAACCCGCGAAGACCTGACTGCCCATATCCTTTCAAAGAGCTTGCCGGAGTCGGAGTTGTGTTCAAGCTGATGTGCGCCGTCGAATCCGTCATGAATCCCGAGGACGAAATGATAGACTGTGTAAGGCGAATCTCAGCCGAATACGGTGATCTTGTCGCTATAGGAACAATCGCGGACGTCATGCCGATAAACGACGAAAACCGCCTTATCGTAAGCTACGGGCTGTCCCTTATCGAGAACACGACCCGCCCCGGACTTATTGAGCTTATCGAAGCCACAAGAAGCGACTCAAAATATCAAACTAAGCGAAAAATTACCACCTCGTTCATAGGATATACGATAGCTCCGAGGATAAATGCCGCCGGAAGAATAAGCGACGCGTCTATTGCCGTGAAGCTGTTTTTGGCTGAGGACTGCGAAACTGCCGCTCCCATCGCGAAAAAACTGTGCGACATCAACCGCGAAAGACAGAACGAGGAAAACAAAATCGTCGACCAGGCATACGCACGCATTGACGCAGAGCATGATTTCGAGCGCGACCCGATAATTATTCTCGACGATGAAGAATGGCACCACGGAATCATAGGCATAGTGGCGTCAAGAATAACCGAAAAATACGCCTGTCCGTCGATACTGATCTCATTTGAAGGAAACGGCAGTGAAAAGAGCGGAGAAGACTTCGGCAAAGGCTCGGGAAGAAGCGTAAAGGGACTGAACCTTGTAGACGCGCTGTCCGAATGCTCCGATTTGCTTGAAAAATTCGGCGGACACGAGCTTGCAGCCGGACTTACAATAAAGCGAGAGAATCTTCCCGAATTCAAGAGAAGACTGAACGACTGCGCAAGGGAGAGCTTCAAGGGAATAGAGCGAAAGACCACACTTGAAGCGGAATGCGAGCTTTCTCCCGCAGACATAACGATGGGACAAGCGGAGGAGCTGTACTGCCTTGAGCCGTTCGGAGTTTCAAATCCCATTCCGATATT
>USJY01000042.1 GCA_900555065.1 uncultured Eubacteriales bacterium | reverse complement strand
TGCCCGAACCTACCGCCATGCTCGACCTGGGCGGCGCCGGCGTTGCGGACGTGTGGCAGGACGTCGCGCTGTGCATCCGTTCCATGCGATATAATTTCGGGACCGACGCCCATACCCAGCCGCTTTTGCGCCAGATTGGGCTTGCTATGGACCCGTTTAAATGCCGCTACTACCAGCTGCTTGACGAGCTGTTCTGACCCGCCGCTGCGATTTTTGCCGAAAAATGCTGAAAGAACGGCAACCCGAAGGCGCCGTTCTTCCAGTTTACCGCCCGCGTCGGAGTAAACGATCGCTCCGTCACAAACAGTATATCATCACAAACAGGCGCACACATGCACCCGTTTATGGGGGGGGCATACAAAAGGATTTTCCAATATAGGCCGTTATTGGGCCAGCATTGAATGAACCTACTCCAAGAGTAACATATTTCCCACCCTGAATCAATAGCGAAATGAAATAAATTGCTAATTATGGAAAAATTGACCGAAGATTTGACTAAATGGTCGAAAAAAGTATAATTTTATCGAAAAAAAATTGATCTTTGGGAACTGCACGGCAGAATGCGAGAAACAGGTAGATTCCTGTCGAAAGTCATCGGCTGTATACTTATATTTATTATACCTGAAACTATTTTGAATTGCCAGGTTTTTCTATTTTTCTGCGCATATTTTTTTGCAGTCAGGTTTGCCCGCGAAATGTTGCGCCGCGGCTTTACGGCGCATTCGCTTTGTGCTATAATATTTGCATATACATATGTTCGGGTTCATAGAATCGAATCGGGGCCCGGCGCAATCATGCAAAAACCTGGATTATGGATCGTCCGGCGGCCGGTACGGCGGCGCAGCCGGAGACGGGAGGATACATGAAACGGAAACACACGCTTGTGATAATTCTGCTGCTTTTGTGCGCGTTTGCGCTTATGTTCCAGCTATCGGGGCTTGCGGAGGCGGGCAATTTCGCGGGCGATTCCGACTTCGGCGGCGGCGACTGGGGCGGCAGCGATTTCGGCGGCGGCGACTGGGACAGCGACTGGGGCGGCTCCGGCGGCGGCAGCGGCGGGTTCGGTTCGGCCATATTCGGCGTCGCAGTGATTATATTTATCCTGATTATGGTGTTCAGCAAAAAGAAGGGCGGCGGTGTTTCCGGCGGCCGGACCACGGTGTCCGCTCCCGCGCGGCAGTACCGGAGCATGCAGGAGTATAAGACGCTGGACCCGAATTTCTCCGAGGCTGTTTTCTGTGAGAAGATCGGGAATCTGTATGTCATGATGCAAAACCTATGGCAGGAGAAGAACTGGGAGCCCATGCGCGCGCATATGACGGATGACCTGTACAACCAGTTCGCCCGCCAGCTCGACGCGTATATCCGCAACAAGCAGACCAACCATGTCGACCGGATCGCGGTTCTGTCCGTCCAGCCGCTCGGCTTTTATCAGGACGACCGCTCTGTCGTCGTGCAGGTCCAGGCCCGTATCTGTGACTATGTGACCGACGATGCGACCGGCAAGCTGATCCGCGGCAGCCAGACCAAAGAGCTGTTTATGACCTATGAGTGGACGATGATCCGCACCAAGGGCATGCAGACCGGCGCCGCCGACGGCGTCACGACCTATAGCTGCCCCAACTGCGGCGCGCCGATGGATCTGACCTACTCCGCCAAGTGCGAATACTGCGGTTCGGTTGCGAACAACTCGAAATACGACTGGGTGATCGCCCAGATCCGCGGAATTTCCCAGCGCAGCGGCTCGTAAAACGATTGCAAGGGTGCAAAAATTTTTCGAATCACAATTTGCGGTAAAATAACACATTTCCGTAAAAAATGTAGTATAATAGATTCTGCCGGGAGAGTGCGCCGCGCGCGGCCATCCCGTGCAAAGGGCGGGGAAACGAATACGGCGGCCCGCCGTATCCCGGACCCGCGCGGCCTTGCCGCCGCTGCGGGCCGTCTGCTGATTTTGTTATATCAGGGGATTTTTAAATAAAGAGGGGCGCAAAGAAATTTTCTTTGCGCCCCTCTTTACGTTTGTCTGTGCATTCAGTCCGCACCGCTCCCATTCGGCCCGTTCGCAGTTGGCGGCGCGGCCCCGCCGTCTCGCGCGGCGCCGTCCGCGCCCTGCGCCGCCGGTACGGGCGGCTCGTCACTGGTCTTGATCCAGCGCAGCATGAGCTTGTTTGCGATTTTGCCCCGGCCCTCGCTCTTCACATAGAAGTATCCAAGCATGGAGAATACGGCCGCGCCCGCAAAATTGACCAGCAGATCCTTCATCGTGTCGATCAGCCCGATATCGATATAGCCGTTCCACTCCTCGCCGTTGACGACGATGCTCTCAATCGGTTTTGTGACGGCGCTGTTGCGCCCGTCGGGGTTGAACATCACGGAGGAGATCTCGTGGATAACGGTATCCTTCTGCATGTCCGTCTTAAAGATCATATCCGAGCCATACTCGTAGAATTCCCACACGACCCCGATGGTCATGGAGAAGCAAAAGGCGAACACGGCTACGAAGAAGGGCGAGAGGGTGAGCGAAAACCGCTCGCTGCGGTTGAGTATGTCGATCAGGGCCAGGCCGATCGCCGCGCACAGGAATCCATTGGTGGTGTGCAGTAGAGTGTCCCAGTGCGGCACATTGATATAGTATTCGCGGATTTCGCCCATAATCTCTGCTGCAAAGATGAAAAACAGCACGATAATCTCCAGCAGGTCCGGCACGTCGATCTTGATCCGTTTTTCGACAAAGGAGGGGATCATAAACAGCACCAGGGTAAAGGCGCACATAAATACGTTGCCGTAGTCGTGGTTGAAGAACTGCGCGATCATGACGAGGATCACGATCAGCCGAAGAATGAAGTATGTCAAAAACAGCACCTTGCTTTTTTTGTACTGTTCGCGTATGTTGTCCCAAAATCCTTTTCGCCGCTGCGCTCTGCGTTCTTTACGCTGGGCTTTTGTCAGCTTTTCGCCTTTCATATATACTCCCCTATTATATAATAAATAAATATTACCATAGATTTTAGGCGCATGCAACGCTTAATATTGTTGACGCATATAATCCTTTATACGTTCAGTTGAAAAGAACCTGCGTCCCGCTATTGACATGGGGGTGGGATAAAGGTATAATAGTTAAGCGCTTAACAGTGAGGCGCTTAATTATTATTATGTGCACGAACGGAAAGGATGTAGGCAATGGAAGCGGTGCGCAAAAGAATTACATGCAGGCTGGAGCGTATCGTCATGCTGCGGCGAATCCGGCTGCACCGCGAAATTCTGGCGGACAGCGCTGGCGGCGCAGGTCTGCACGCCGGCTGGTTCCCGGCGCTCGAATACATCATCCGCCATGACGGCTGCGCGCAGAAGGAGCTGGCGGCGCAGTTTCACGTCACGCCCGCATCGGTGGCGCTGACGACAAAGCGGATGCAGCGGTCCGGGCTGATCGTCAAGAACTCTGACGACCGGAACCTGCGCCTGAACCGCCTATCGGCGACGGAAAAGGGCCGCCGTCTTGCCGCCGCCTTCCGCGAGGCTTTTTCAGAGATAGACAGCCGGGTCTACGCCGGGCTGACAGAGGCTGAGCTGGAGACGCTGGACCGGCTCCTGCAGAAGGTGCTGGCAAACCTGGCAGTGAGCGAAGTCGAAGCGCCCGCGCCGCCGGGCGGCGGTAAATATGACGGGGACCGGATTGGAGAGTAGATATGATACGTAAAATTATGTCCTATGTAAAGCAGTACAAGAAGGAGTCGATCATCGCGCCTGTCGCCATGGTCGGCGAAGTCGGCATGGAAGTCGCCATCCCTTTTGTCATGTCGAAAATGATCGACGTGGGGATCAACGGTACGGGCGGCACGCCCTATATCATAAAAATGGGCCTGCTCATGACGGGTATGGCGATATTCTCGCTCCTTTGCGGGGCTTTGAGCGCGAAGTATGCGGCCGTGGCGAGCACAGGCCTTGCCGCCAATCTGCGCGAGGGGATGTTCAACAAGGTGCAGGCCTTTTCATTTTCTAATACCGACCGCTTCAGCACCTCGTCGCTTATCACCCGCCTGACGACCGACGTCAACAACACGCAGATGGCCTATCAGATGTTTATCCGCATGATGGTGCGCGCGCCCTTTATGTTCATTATGGCGCTGATTATGGCCATCTCCATCAACGCGCCGCTGTCCGTTGTGTTTGCCGTCGTCATCCCGATTCTTCTGCTCTGTATCGGGTTCATTTCGAGCAGGGCGTTTGCATACTTCCAGCAAATGTTCAGGAAATACGACAAAATGAACGCATCGGTTCAGGAGAATCTGACCGGTATCCGGATTGTCAAGGCATTTGTCCGCGAAGAGTATGAGGACAAAAAATTCAGGGACGCCGCGGTCGACGTGTACGAGACTTCCATGAAAGCCGAACGGCTGACAGTCTGGATGATGCCGCTGATGCAGCTGTGCATGTACGGCTGTATGATCGCAGTGGCCTGGTTTGGCGCGGGCGACATCATCGCCGGCCGGATGCTCACCGGCGAACTGATGAGCTTTATCAGCTACGTCACCCAGATCCTCTCGTCGCTGATGATGGTCGCTATGGTCTACGTCATGTTTATCATGTCCCGCGCGTCGATGAACCGTATCGTCGAAGTGCTCGATGAAAAGATCGACATCACCGACGACGGGGCCGACCCCGCCCTTGAAGTGGCGGACGGCAGCGTTGTGTTCGACCATGTCAGCTTCAGCTACGGCGGTGGGTCTGCCGGCAAGCCGGTGCTGGAGGATATTCAGCTGTCTATCCGCTCGGGCGAAAAGATAGGGATCCTGGGCGGAACCGGCTCCGCGAAGACGACGCTCGTCCAGCTCATAGCGCGCCTGTACGACGTGCAGAGCGGCCGGGTCCTCGTCGGCGGGCGGGACGTGCGCGACTATAAGCTCGATACGCTGCGCAACGCGGTTGCCATGGTGCTGCAGAAGAACGTCCTGTTCTCCGGCACCATAGCGGAAAACCTGCGCTGGGGCAATGAACACGCAACCCAGTCCGAGCTGGAAGCGGCCTGCAGGCAGGCCCAGGCGCACGACTTCATCATGTCTTTCCCGGACGGATATGAGACGATGCTCGAACAGGGCGGCGTCAACCTGTCCGGCGGCCAGAAGCAGCGCATCTGTATTGCGCGCGCCCTTTTGAAAAATCCAAAAGTCATTATTCTGGACGACAGCACAAGCGCCGTCGACACCGCGACCGACAGCAAGATCCAGCAGGCGTTCCGCGAACACCTGTCCGATACGACGACTATCATCATCGCGCAGCGCGTCGCCTCTGTCAGCGATGCGGACCGTATCATCGTCTTAAGCGACGGCCGGATCGACGCGGTCGGCACCCATGCCGAACTGCTCGAGACAAACGAGATTTACAGAGAAGTATACGAGTCCCAGAGAAAGGGGGTGGCGTAACATGCCGCCGAGACAAAACATGCGCGCGCCGGTCAAGCCCAAGGACACGCGGAAGACCCTGCGCCGGATCCTGCAATATATGGCGGGGAGCAAGTGGAAGCTGGTCCTCGTCGGCCTGTTCATCCTGCTCAGCGCGGGCGCGACCATTGCGGGCACCTACTTTCTCAAGCCCGTAATCGACGAATACATCGTCCCCTTTGTGGGCGCGGGCGAGGCCGACATGTCCGGCTTTGTGCGAATGCTGGTCATTATGAGCGGTATTTTCCTGATCGGTATCGGCTCCGCCTATCTCTACAACCGCATTATGGTCGGCGTGACCAACGGCACCCTGCTCAAGATCCGCACCGACCTGTTTACCCATATGCAGACCCTGCCTATCCGGTACTTTGACACCAATACCCACGGCGACCTGATGAGCCGCTATACCAACGACACCGACACCCTGCGCCAGATGATCAGCCAAAGCCTGCCGCAGTTGTTCTCTTCGCTGCTGAACGTGGCCGGCATCTTTGTGCTCATGCTGGTGCTCAGCCCGCTGCTGACACTGATCGTGGTCGCCACCCTGGGCCTGACCTTTTTTGCGATTAGCCGCGTCGGCAAGCGCAGCGCCGCCTATTTCCGCCGCCAGCAGTCGGAAGTCGGCCGGCTCAACGGGTATATAGAGGAGATGATCGAGGGGCAGAAGGTGGTCAAGGTATTCTGCCATGAACCGCAGATCAACGCCCAGTTCGCGGGCATCAACGAGCACTGGCGCGACGCGGCCTGCGGCGCGCACACATACGCGAACATTCTCATGCCCATTATCAACAATATCGCCTATATCCAGTACGCCCTGGTCGCCATTGCGGGTTCGGTCATGGCCGTCGGCGGCATGATCGGAATCGGTTCCATCGCCTCATTTTTGCAGTGTACCCGCTCTTTCTCCATGCCCATTACGCAGATGTCGCAGCAGGTCAATTCCATCCTCATGGCCCTTGCGGGCGCGGAGCGCATTTTCGAGATGATCGACGAGCCTTCCGAGACGGACGGCGGCTACGTCACCCTTGTCAACGCAAAATTTGACGAAGACGGGAACCTCACGGAAACGCCGGAGCGCACGGGCGTCTGGGCCTGGAAGCATCCGCACGCGGACGGTACGCTCACCTATACCCAGGTGCGCGGCGACGTCACGCTCGACCATGTGACTTTCGGCTACGAAGCGGGCAAGCCCGTCCTGCACGATATCTCGCTTTATGCCAAGCCCGGCCAGAAAATTGCGTTCGTGGGTTCGACAGGCGCGGGCAAGACGACCATTACCAACCTGCTCAACCGGTTTTACGACGTGCCGGACGGCAAAATCCGCTTTGACGGCATCAATATCAACAAGATTAAAAAGGCCGACCTGCGCCGCTGTCTGGCCATGGTGCTGCAGGACGTGCATCTGTTCACCGGCACCGTCAGCGACAATATCCGCTACGGCAACCTCAGCGCCACCGACGAACAGGTCGTCGCCGCCGCAAAACTCGCGGGCGCCGACTTCTTTATCAGCCACCTGCCGGACGGCTACGACACCATGGTCACCGCGGACGGCGCAAACCTCAGTCAGGGCCAGCGCCAGCTGCTCGCCATTGCGCGCGCGGCAGTGGCCGACCCGCCCGTGCTGATTCTCGACGAAGCGACAAGTTCTATCGACACCCGTACTGAAGCGCTGATTGAAAAGGGGATGGACACCCTCATGCAGGGCCGCACCGTCTTTGTCATCGCCCACCGCCTGTCCACCGTCCGCGCCTCGAACGCCATTATGGTGCTCGAACACGGCGAAATCATCGAGCGCGGCGATCACGACGAGTTGCTGGCGCAGAAAGGCAAGTACTATCAGCTCTATACAGGCATGTTTGAACTCGAATAAATCGGCCCGCCGCGCATGTATGGGGCAGACAGCCCTGCGGACTTCGCTATGCACAGAAAGCCGCTGCGAACAAAAAACTGTTCGCAGCGGCTTTAAGCTGCACAGGCGGCAAAAGCTGCAGCCTGTTTTTGCATGAATAAGGCCTGCGTTACGGCTCTTGCCCGGTATGGCGCGTATGCGAAGAGTTCCCAGCGCAAAGCGGGCCCGTAGGACCGGGAAGCACTCGCCGCCTTCGGCGTGCCGCTCGCCCCTGCGGCGCTGCGTGCCGGACACGGCGTTTTCCGGAAGGCCTCCGCCGGGGGCGGCGGCGCCCGCGGGATACGGGCCTGCGCCGCGCCCTGGCCTGCGCCGCGCATCCGGCCGGCGTCTGTGGGCGCGCGGTTTGGACGGCAAGTCTTCTTTCCTGCGGACATTCCTTGCGTACCATGCGCTGTTTTGGGAATCAGTAAAAAAATTCCGGTACGGGGTAGTATTGGACGCATATATGTGGTAGAATAACACAAACAAACAAATTGCGTAGCCGCGGGACGGCGCGTCGAACGGCGGCGGCAAGGGTCTGAAAAAAACGGAGGATTGACAATTGCAGGCGATTATCGAATGGTTTACAGAAGCCGGGCTCGGCAGAGTGCTGGCTACGCTCGGCATGGCTATGGTCCCGGTCGTCGAATTGCGCGGCGCGATTCCGTTCGGCGTAGCGCTCGGCCTGTCCCACTGGTCCGCGTTTCTCATCTCGGTTATCGGCAATATTGTGCCGGTCCCCTTTATCATTTTATTTATCCGCAAGATCTTCGCCTGGATGAAGAAAAAGAGCCCTCGCCTGGCGGATATAGCGGAGCGCTTTGAGCGAAAGGCGCATTTGCAGTCGGACAAGGTTCAGAAGTACAAATGGTTTGGGCTTATGATATTCGTGGCCATCCCGCTGCCCGGTACGGGCGCGTGGACGGGCGCGCTGATTGCGGCGCTGCTTGATATGCGCGTCAAGTACGCTTTGCCGTCGATCGCGCTCGGCGTGCTCATTGCCGGTTTCCTGATTACGGGCCTCACGTACGGTTTCACATCTATTTTCGTTTAGCGGGCGTGCCGAAAACCCGGCCCTCATTGAAAAAAGACATATACGGCGGAAGGCGTATCCAATGATACGCCT
>USJY01000041.1 GCA_900555065.1 uncultured Eubacteriales bacterium | reverse complement strand
CGACGCTTGCATATTGCGCGTAAAAGCGATACAGGCGTCGTAAAATCATTGCGCCACAACCGGAGAGTCGGTATATCCGCTTCGCATTCCACGCCTGGCCCGGCACGTAAGCGCTTTCCTTTTCGTGCGATGGACTAGGGCCGGACTTTCACGCCGGGGCCGCTTTGTCGCTGCGGGCGGATCCGACGTTGCAGCAGGACGCTGCACAGGGTGAGAACGGCCGGAAACGCGGCTGCGGCGAGCAGGCCGGCTTTGAGGTCGTCGCCATGCACGCCGGCCACCAGGCCCACTGCGGTGGGCCCGCCCGCGCAGCCCAGGTCGCCGGCGAGGGCGAGCAGCGCGAACAGAGCGGTCCCGCCGCGCGGGCACTGTGCCGCCGCAATGCTGAACACGCCGGGCCACAGGATCCCGACAGACAGGCCGCACAGGGCGCAGCCTGCCAGCGAGAGCAGGGGGACGGGGGCTAGAGCGGCAAGCAGATAGGAGCCGATACAGAGCGCGCCGCTGCCGATCATAAACGGCAGAAGGCGTACCCGCTCGCTGTACTTTGCGTAAAAGACGCGGGCAAGGCCCATAAGCGCCGCGAATAGACAGGGTCCGGCAAGATCGCCGGCCGCCTTGGACACGCCGAGACCGCTCTCCGCAAAGGCAGAGGCCCACTGGCTCATTGCCTGTTCGCACGCGCCGGCCGTAACCATCAGCGCGACAAAGAGCCAGAACAGTTTCATTGAGAACAGTTCTCTGAGCGCCATGCCTTCGTGCGTCGGCGTCAGCGTCGCGATGGGGACGCGGGCGAACAGCAGCGCGTTGGCGGCGGGCACGACCGCCCACAGGCAGGCCAGCAGGCGCCAGCTCGCCTTTCCGAACAGGGTCAGCGACAGCGTTGACAGCAGGATCACCAGCACGGTCCCCCAGCAGTAGAAGGAGTGCAGCAGGCTCATGGCCGCCGCTTTATTGGGCGTGGGGCAGGCCTCCACGATCGGGCTGATCAGCACTTCGATCAGTCCGCCGCCTACCGCGTACAGAATGACGGCCGCGGCAAGCCCTGCAAACGCGTCCGAAAAGAGGTACGGGAATACGGCCAGGCCGACAAGGCCCGCTGCGGAAAAGATATGCGCGCACACAATGCATTTGCGGTAGCCGATCCTGTCCGCGAATTTTGCCGCTAAAAAGTCCACAAACAGCTGTACGAAAAAATTAAACGTAATAAGCAGCGTGATTTTTTCCAGCGGGATCCCGAAGCTGTCGCGGAATATGAGAAAGAGCAGGGGCGTGAGGTTGTTCATGATCGCCTGCGTAATATAGCCCAGGTATCCTGCATACAGGGTGTGTCGGTAAGTAAGTTTCGGCATGCTCCAATTCCTTTTTCCTGAATATCGTTCTTTTATCATAGCGGGGTTGCTTTTTCACAAGTGGCGGGGTACCGGGGCGCGGCCTGCCGCCGCGCGGCGCCCAGCGCGTTTTCCCGCGTTGTTCGCACCGGCGCCGCATCGCGTCAGTACCGGTTTGCGGCCGCAGTCCGCATTGGGCATGGCGGAGTCCCCGCGCGGCGGCGCTTCGGCATGTCTTTATTTGCCGGGCCTCTTGGCCCAGCGCGCCGCCGTGCGACCAGAAGTTTCCGGCTTGCGCTGCCTGCGGACTTTTCAGCCGGCCAAACCGCTTTAAAGCCGGTCGGTAAGGTCCGGCAAATCAGGTTGCAGCAGGCCGATCAGATCTCACAGAATCATAAGCTGCCGCCGACCGGCAGGGGCGTTTCCACCGGGCACGTCTGCGATTCCATCCGGATTCCGCTTTCGTACCGGCATCCGAACCCGGTGCGCATGGGGCGGGGCCGCAAGAGCGTGTGAAAATGCCTGCCGCATAAGAATAGCCTGCTATGAAACAGAGCGTACAGTTTATTATAAAGGCGAGGCTGAAAACAGTCAACCCTGAAACCCAGTGCTTTTTACAGGAGAAATCGGCACTAAATCGCAGAAACAGGGGGGGCTGTATGTGCGCGCGGCCAGGCTATGCAGACCATGCAAAAACAGGGCAGGATCGCGCCGACCGCCGTTTTGCGCGTACGAAGCCGGACGCGGGTTTTTCTTTACCGCCGGAGAAGTTTGCGGTATAATATAGGCGGGCACAGGGCGCGCCCCGGCGTGTGCAGTGCGAATATGGAAAAAAAGGGAGAGGTTTCATATGCTGGAATTTCGGTACGACACCCAACTGCTGATTGAGGGCAAGGGGCTGGACGAGGATGCAATCGCCGCCTATTTCCAGGAGCATTTTCAGGGCGACTGCCTGCTTGCCGTGGGCGACGAAGAGGTTGTGAAAATACACTTTCACACAAACGAACCATGGAAAGTGCTGGAATACTGCGCCTCGCTCGGCAGCATTTACGATATTGTGATCGAGGACATGGAACGGCAGGCGCAGGGTCTGCAGGGCTGAACGCGGCCCGGCGGTGCGGCTGTTATAAATTTTTCATATGCAGAACGGTTGACAAACGGCTTTGCGCTGCATATAATATAACACAATCTCTTTGCACTGCATACCATTCCGCAGGGAATGAGAAATCAACAGTACAAACTGAGCAGGCGACGCCCGAAAGGGCGTGGGGCCGGGCCGCAGGCGAGCGGCAGCGGATGAAAATGCGCATCTGCGGGACAGTAGTTGTCCCGCAGGTGCTTTTTATTTGCCCTTCGGGCGGCGGCTTTTGGACATGGAGTGCCATAGGAGAACTCAAACATGCCTTGCGGCGAAAGGGAGGATTCTTTTATGACGGACGGACAGAACAGGCCAAGCGGCCTGACGACGGAAGAGGCGGAGCGGCTGCAGGCGCGCTGCGGAAAAAACGAGCTAAGGCCGCAGAAAAAGGGCGGCGCGCTGAAAAAGCTGCTGCGCATGGTCTGTGAGCCGATGTTTCTGCTGCTGCTTGCGGCGGCGGCGATCTACTTTGCGCTGGGCGAGCCGCGCGACGGCGCGGTAATGCTGGTCTTTGTAGCGGGAATTGTAGGGATCGACGTAATACAGGAGTGGAAAACCGACAGAACGCTCAGCGCACTGCGCGACCTTTCCGCGCCAAAGGCGCGGGTGGTGCGCGACGGACGGGAGCAGTGGATTCCGAGCGCCGATCTGGTGCCCGGCGACCTGATGCTGGTGAGCGAGGGGGATAAGATTGCCGCGGACGGCGCGATCGTACAGTGCAGCGACCTGTGCGTGGACGAATCCATGCTGACGGGAGAGTCGGAGGGTGTATGGAAGTCGGTACGGACGGGCGGCGGCGGTTACTGGCGGCGGGACTACTGTTACGCCGGGACGCTTGTGACCCAGGGCTCCGCCGCCGTGCGGGTGGAGCGCATCGGCGCGCAGACTGAATACGGAAAAATCGGCCTGGGCACGGCCGCGGCGCCCACGCAGGTTTCGCCGCTCAAACGGCAGACCGGCGCGCTGGTACGGACCTGTGCGGCTGTGGCCGGCATTCTTTTCGCATTGGTCTGCGTTGCGACCTGGTTCAATATTGCCGGCGCCAGCCCGGCAGACCGGTTTACGCAAAGCGTGCTGGCCGGCATCACGCTTGCCATGGCGATGATTCCTGAGGAGTTCCCCGTAATCCTCACTGTGTTTTTGTCCATGGGCGCATGGCGGCTTGCACGGGAGCGGGCGCTTGTGCGCAGCCTGCCCGGCGTGGAGACGCTGGGCGCGGTCAGCGTGCTGTGCGTTGACAAAACGGGCACCGTTACGCAGAACCGTATGCAGGTACAGCGGACATGGGCTGTGGACGGTGGCGAGCGGGAGCTGTGTGAAATGATGGGCCTTGCGTGCGAGCCGGACGCGTACGACCCAATGGAGCGGGCGATGCTGGACTACTGCGCCGAAATGGGGTTTGCGCGCGAAACGCTGTTTTGCGGCGAGCTGGCGGCGGAATACGCCTTTACAAGCCGGCAAAAGATGATGGGGCATGTCTGGCGGCGCGGCGACGGCCTGATCCTGGCTGCAAAGGGCAGTCCGGAAAGTATTCTACCCCTGTGCGGGCTGAAAGACGACGCGCTTGCCGCGGCGCGGGACGAGGCCAGGCATATGGCGGCGCAGGGACTGCGCGTGATCGCCGTGGGCGCGGCGCGGCTGGACTGCGGCGCCGAAATCCCGACGCGGCTGGACGAATGCAGGCTGCGCCTGTGCGGCCTTACGGGACTTGCCGACCCGCCGCGGGAAGGTGTGCGGGAGGATATAGCCGAGCTGCAGCGTGCTGGAATCCGCGTGATCATGATTACGGGGGACAACGGCGTAACAGCCGCCGCAATTGCGGACAAAGTCGGTATTCGCTCTGTCGGCGCGCCTGTCACGGGCGACGCACTCGACGCAATGAGCGACGAACAGCTGCGCGCAGCTGTCGGCGCGACGTCTGTTTTTTCACGCGTGGCGCCGGAGCACAAGATGCGGATTGTGAAGGCTTTGCAGGAAAACGGTGAAATTGTCGCCATGACCGGGGACGGCGTGAACGACGCGCCCGCCCTGAAATGCGCAAACATTGGCGTCGCCATGGGCGGGCGGGGCAGCGAGGTGGCGCGCGAGGCTGCCGACCTTATATTGCTCGACGACCAGTTTTCGACGATTGTCCGGACCGTTCGGGACGGGCGCAGGATTTACGATAACATACGCAGAGCGGTGGGATATGTGTTTGCCATCCATATCCCGATTGCATTGTCCGCGCTGCTTGCGCCTATGCTCGGCATTCCATCCGCTTCTATTTTTCTGCTGCCGTTGCACGTCGTCCTGCTTGAACTGATCATTGACCCCACCTGTTCGATTGTGCTGGAACGGCTGCCTGCCGAAGCCGATATTATGGAGCGCCCGCCACGTTCGCCTTCGGAACGCCTGCTGACGGCGCGCACCCTTGGCAAAAGCGCGGCGCAGGGATTGGCGATTTTTGCGGCCGCGTTTGGCGGTTATTACACGGCGCTTGCCCAAAGCGGCGCGGCTGCGGCGCGCAGCGTTGGGCTGACCGTGCTGATTCTGGCAAATCTGCTGCTGGTGCTGGTGAACTGTTCGGCAGTTGACAGCGCTTGGCAATCCATGCGGCGGCTTGCGCGGGACGGCGTGTTCTGGGCGGCTGCCGGCGGGGCGTTGCTCCTGCTGTTTGCATGCATGTACACCCCGCTCAACGGTTTTTTAAAACTTGCGGCCCTGCCTCTGCCCTGGCTGCTTTGCGCGGCGGCGGCCGCCGCCGCGGCTACGCTTTGGTACGAACTTGTAAAATATCTGAAACGCAGGAAATAGAATGAATTCCTATTTTGATTTTGCGCTGAATCTGTGAGGCTGCTGAATTATACATTGAAAGAAAATACAAACAGGAATTGTTATTGATATTTCTTGTTTCCCTTAATTGAACAGGATTTCTCCGGCTGTGTATGCGTAGCCGCCGCTTTTATGGCATGTTTATTGGAGGGGGTTCGCGCCATTTTAAAACGCGGGCGGCTACGTTTTTCCGATGCGTCGATGGAATGGGCGCAGGCTATGTTTGCGCAACCTTTCAGCTGTCCCGGCGACTGCGGCTATTATAAAGCAAACCGGGTATGCATAAAATATGCAGGCTCCGGGTATAAAACAAAAACGCAGCATAGCTGCGTATAACAAATTAGATTCTATTCGTCCAATTCCCTGCTAGCACATATTGTCCTTACCTATCATTATGGGGAGATGATACCGTATGAAATTGAAAATCAGGGATATGCGGGAAGATCATGACCCGACGCGGCAAGAGACTGCGGATCGCCTGCGGCGCGACCAGTCTCTTTATTCCGAATATGAGCGCGAAGAACGGGACAGTCCTCTGCTTCTTAATTGTTAAACTCGCGTCGTCCTCAAACGCCAGCGTGGAGTATCTGATCGGAAGGACAGGCGAAAAGCGCGCGTACAGGCGAGTATAACCGGATGCCGGAGTGTTTTTCGCAGCGGCGCCGGCTGCGCGCAAAAAAGGGCCGCATTCGCGGCCCTTTTTTGCGGCTAAAAGGAGGGTCAGTTGCTGCCAAGCTGGTCGGCAACGAGAATAGCGCTGTATACATCCTCCGGCGTGACGGGGAACGGCATGTTATGAAGTGTGTCAGACGGCGCGCAGGCAGCTTCCGCCACGGCCATAATGCGCTCTCTGGGCACGTCCGCCGCGCCGAGCATGGCGAGGTTGGTGGGCAGGCCGATTTTACGGCAGAAAGCCAGTAGCTCTTCGATCTCTTCGTCCGGCGCGTTCTCCAAAACCAGCTGGACAAGTGTGCCGAACGCCACTTTTTCGCCGTGGTACATCTTATGGCATTCGGGCAGAACGGTCAATCCGTTGTGGATGGCGTGCGCGCCGGCCAGGCCGCCGCTTTCAAAGCCCAGGCCGCTCAGGTAGGTATTCGCTTCGATAATGTCCTCCACAGCGGAGGAGACAGTGTGCTGCTCTGCCGCGAGCTTTGCCTTGTAACCCTCGCTGTACAGCGTGTCCAGGCAGGCTTCGGCGAGCGCGAGCGCGGCGACCGAGCAGACGCCGCCCGCGATGGATACGGCGCCTTTGCGCTGGCAGGCGCGCGCTTCAAAGTAGGTCGCCAGCGCGTCGCCCATGCCAGAAACGAGCAGGCGCACGGGCGCGTTTGCGACGATCGCAGTATCGACAAGCACAAGGTCGGGATTGTTGCGGAGGAACAGATATTTGTCAAACTGCCCGTCCGGCGTGTAGAGCACGGACAGGGCGCTGCAAGGCGCGTCCGTGGACGCTGCGGTGGGAATAATGACGGCGGGCAGTTCCGCGTAGAAAGCAACCGCCTTGGCCGTATCCAGCGCTTTGCCGCCGCCGATTCCGAGCACGATATCTGCGCCTGTACGCTTTACGTCGGCAAGCAGACGGTCGATTTCAGGCTGGCTGCATTCGCCCTCAAAACGATTCATGTGCAGAGGCAGGGGCGTTCCGGTAAAGCTCGCTTCGATGTTCTGCCGGTAATTGTCCAGAATATACGGGTCTACGACGGCATATGCTCCCGCAGTTCCCAGGTGCTGAATTGCGGCGTAAAGATTTTGCAGTTCATTTTTCCCCTGAATGTATTTCGTGGGCGCGTATGTCCTGCGTGTCATGGTGTATTCCCCTTCCTTATTGTATTATGATATTTGCATTTTTAGTATACCACATCCGGGCGTTATTGTGTACTTTTTTTGTGATGTTATTGTAAATTTCTCTTGAAAAATTTGGTGACCAGCGTAAAACAGCCGCCTTGGGTGTGAAATAAACCAACAACGAAAGGGCCGTTATACAAAAATGCTCAAAATCCAATTCACAAATAATTAATATTTGTGCACCCATCCAATTGACTTTTTTGTCGAATCCGAATATAATACGGTACGTGACAAAGGCATTCATTGAACAACACCATCCCCAACAGGGGCTAAAAGTTATTCAGTGAAGGCCTTTTTGCCATTCTCGGAACAAATAAGGGAGGTATCGCCGTGTCGTACAGGGAAACGGGGGCCAGTTTGCCGCCGGTACGGATTGCGCTTGCGGCGGCCGGCGCGCACAAAGCGCTGGAGAAGGGGATATACGCCGTGTGTCCGTCCGCACAGCTGCGTCTGGTCGCGCCCGACCAGCTCGCGCGCGCGCGCCTGCACAGCCTGCTGTGGGATGTCGACGGCGTGGCCGCTGTTGGCGGGATTGACGGGAATGGCAGTATGGAGGGAATGGCTGCCGTAGCGCGTTACGCGCGGCAGCGGGACATTCCGTTTCTCGGCTTGGGCGCGGGGTTTGCGGCTGCAGTTCTGGATTATATCCAAGACGTGCTGGGCCTTTCGGTAAACGCGGCGGACGTGTTCGTTCACAATGGTTACGGGCGGGACTCCTGCAGACTTTTGCCCGGTTCCATGCTCGCCGCGGCGTACGGACAGCGGGATATTGAGGCGCAATATATCGGCGAATACGGCTTGCGCGGACCGTACCGCGCACAGCTGGAGCGGGCCGGGCTGCGCGTGGCGGCAGAGGACCCGCGCGGCGATATGGCCGCGGCGGAGCTTGCGCGTCATAAGTTTTACGTAGGCGCTCGTTTTCTGCCGGCGCCCGCACCCGACCCGTTGCTGCGCGCTTTCTGCGCGGCGGCTGAAGAACTTGCGCGCACGCGGCCGGACGGATTGTAAAAAGGGGGAGAAGCAATGCGCATTACCATTATAGACGGACAGGGAGGCCGGATCGGCGGCATGCTGATCGAACGGATTCGCAAGCTGCAGGTACAGGCCGAGATCACCGCTGTCGGCACCAACAGCGTCGCCACCGCGGCCATGCTGAAAGCGGGCGCGGATTTCGGTGCGACAGGGGAGAACCCGGCGGTCGTCGCATGCCGGGACGCGGATCTTATCCTGGGCCCGATCGGCATTGTGCTGGCGGACGCGCTTCTGGGCGAGGTGACGGCGGCTATGGCCGCGGCTGTCAGCCGCAGCCGCGCGCACAAGATTCTGATTCCGCTCAACCGCTGCGGCCATACCCTTGTGGGCGTGCAGGAACTGCCGTTGGGCGCGTACATCGATCAGGCGGCCGCGGCAGTGCGTGCCTGGAGCGCGGCGCAGAACTAGGATAATGTGAAAAACAGCGGCGGGCGGCGCACGCTGTTTTCCCGGCATTCAGTGGATGTGCCAAACGCTTGGTGCGGTTAAGTGCCCGCGGCTAGAATACGGGAATCCGGAAAAACAGAAAGACGCCCTGCATCCATGGATGCAGGGCGTCTTTTTCATGCAAACGGATTCGGCGGGGAAAAGGCTGCCGACAGATTCGGCGCATTTGC
>USJY01000040.1 GCA_900555065.1 uncultured Eubacteriales bacterium | reverse complement strand
TGTCAAAGCTCTGGAACAGCGCGCGGGACGCGGCGGCGCAGGACCGCGCGCAAACGGCCGAAGCGCAAAACGCGCTGCTGCGCGAGCGCCTGGCGGAGCTGGAGGCCGAACTTGCGCGCGCCGAGGGATTAAGGCGAGAAAACGCCGAGCTGCGCCGTATGCTCCATATCCGGGACGCGGACCCGGAACTCGAACTCGTACACGCTACCGTCGCGGCGCGCGAGCCGTCGGGCTTTTCCTTTCATTACCTGATCGACCGCGGGACGGACGACGGTATTGCAGACGGCGACCCGGTCATCACCGCCGACGGCCTTGCCGGCCGGGTGGTGCAGACCGGCCGCAACTGGGCGCGGATCGCGCCGTTGTCCGACGCGCGCTACAACGTGGGCGCATACGTCCCGCGCACGAAGGACTATGGCGTCGTCGAAGGCGACGCGGCGGGCGGACAGCTCGGCTGCCGTCTTTCCTACGTCGCGGGCAGCGAGGCCGTCATCACCGGCGATATTGTGGAAACTTCGGGCCTTGGCGGCGTGTTCCCGCGCGGGCTGCGCATCGGACGGGTCGAATCCCCGCTGCCGGGCGATCAGCTGTATACGAGCGCGGCGCGCATTGCGCCGGCCGTGGACTATGAAGGGATGCGTGAGGTCTATGTCGTCGTCGGTTTTTCGCAGTAGCGGCCCGCGTCCGGCGCGGCCGGACGGCGCGCTGCGCGCCGTCGGCAGGCATATGCTGTATGCGGGCGTATTCCTGCTGCTCTTTCTGCTGCAGACAAGCGGCCCCGCCCGGTTCACGGCGCGCGGGGCCGAGTTTGCGCTGCCCTTTTTGCTCGCCGTCGCGGCGGTATGCGGACCGCGCGCCGCAGCGGCGTACGGGCTTGCCGCCGGGATGCTCTACGACGCGCAGACCGGCCTGCTCCCGGCGGGCGCGCTCACGCTCTTTCTGTTTCTGCTCGCAACGGCCGTCGGGTTTGTCGCCGGCCGCCGTCCGGGATTTTGGACGTATATGCTCGTCACCGGCGCGGCAATCGCTCTATACTGCGCCGCATGCCTGGGGCTTACGGCGCTGCATTTTCCCGTCAGCCTTTTCGGCTTTCTCACACGCGCCGTGTACAAACTCGTCACCGCCCTGCTCGCCGCGCCCCTGTGCTGGCTTGTCGCACGCCGGACGTCGGGAAGGAGGGCGGCGGCATGACCGGACCGTTTCGCCGCCGCCGGATTCTGGCGGCGGGCGCCGCGTTTATCGCCGTGCTCTGCGTCTACGCCGTGCTGCTCGTCCGTATGCAGGTTACAGACGCGGACGCCTACCGAGCCGAAGCGGAAAAGCGCGTCACGCGCACCGTCACGCTCAGCGCGCCGCGCGGAAACATATATGACAGGAACGGCGTGCCCCTCGTCGTCAACCGCCAAAGCTATGCGATCCAAATCGATAGGTCCGTGTGCCGGGACGAGGCGTTTGCGGCGGCCGTCTGTCAGCTCGCGGCCGTGCTTGAGGAGACGGGCGACGCGCCCGCCGACACGCTGCCGATCTCCAGGGCCGAGCCCTTCGCTTTCACGGAGGAAAACTGCTTTTCCCCCGATTCGGAGACCGCCGCTTTGAAGGCCGGCCTGGGCCTGGACGAAAACGCCGCGCCCGCCGCGGTGATCGACGCGCTGCTCGGCGATGCGCCGTACGCCGTCACGCCCACACAGCGGCGCGCGCTTGCCGGCGCGTATTACGAAATAGAAAAGCAGGACCTCGCGTCCATTGACCCGTACCTGTTCGCGCGAGACGTGTCCATGGAAGCGGTGGTCCGCGTCGAGGAGGGCGCGGCGCCCGCCGGAGTGGAAGCCGTCGTGGAATCCGCGCGCGAATACGCGCAGCCGGGGCTCGCTTCGCATGTGCTCGGCCGGGTGGGCAGCATATCCGCCGCGGCGTATGAGAGTCTGCAAGACCAGGGCTATTCCATCAACGACAGCATCGGCGTCTCGGGCGTGGAGAGCGCGTTTGAATCCTGGCTGCGCGGCCAGAAGGGCGAACGGGTCATCCGGGTGGATGTGCGCGGCAACCTCGTCGATATGTACGATACGCGGCGCGTCACGCCGGGGAACGACCTGTATCTGACCCTGGACGCGTCGATCCAGGCCGCCGCGGAGGAATCTCTGGCCCGGCGCATTGCGGATATTGCGGCGCGTACGTCGGAAAAGGGAAGCGCGGGCCACGACGCGAGCGCAGGCGCGGTCGTCGCCGTCGAGGTCGGCACGGGCGACGTGCTCGCCATGGCGAGTTATCCTGGCTACGACCTTGCCGACTTCGACAGCCAGTACGCCCTTTTGGCGGCCGACGCGCGCCTGCCCCTGCTCAACCGCGCCATCGGCGGCGCGTATGAGCCCGGCTCCACCTTCAAACTTGTGACGGCGACGGCCGCGACCCGCGCCGGCACGCTCGACCCGCACGCGCGCTATGTGTGCGGGGGACGCTACACCTGGTTTTCAAGCTATCAGCCCACGTGCTATCAGGGACGCGCCCACGGCGCGCTGGACCTGCCGGGAGCCATCATGCAGTCGTGCAACTGCTACTTTTTCGAGGCCGGACGCCTTGCCGGCGCGCCCGCGCTGGCGGAGGCGGCGCGCCTGTACGGCTTTGGCGAAAAGACGGGCATCGAACTGCCCGGCGAAGTCGCGGGCCGCGTGGCCGACCCCGCCGCGCGCCTTGCGGACGGCGGGACCTGGACGGGCGGAGACACCATTCAGGCCGCCATAGGCCAGTCCGAGAACATGATGACGCCGCTGCAGCTGGCGGTCTACGCCTCTACCCTGGCGGCGGACGGGGTCCGCTATGCGCCGCATATCGGTTACCGGGTGACCGACCCTGCGGACGGGCGCGTTCTGTATGAACGTGAAACGGAGATCGCCGGCCGCGTCGAATACGCCGGCGACGCGGCGCAGCAGATCCGCGAAGGCATGGAAGCCGTGGCCCTGTCCGGCGCGGGCGCGCCCTATTTCTACAACTATCCGGTAAAGGTCGCCTGCAAAACGGGTACGGCCGAAGTCCCCGGCGGTTCGGCAAACTCTGTCATGATCCTCTATGCGCCGGCCGACGACCCGCAGATCGCCATCGCCGCCGTAATTGAGCATGGCGGACTTGGCCATTACAGCTTTCCCATTGCAAAGGATATTCTCAACGCGTACTTCGGGCTCGCGCCGTCGGAAGACGCGCTGCCGGCCAACCTCGACCTGCTGCCCGACTGAGCCGCCGCATAACGATACACGGCCGGCGAGACGCCGTCGGACGCGCCCTGACCGGCCGCGCCGGGACAGGGCCCCGTTCGCACAGTCCCGCGCCAAAAGCTCTGTTTGCCGGCGCGCAGACGCCGCGGCCGCTGAACCATTTCCGCCTCTGTATCCCACTTTGCCGGCGTATTCTTTTCGCATCCCAGCCGTCTTAAACCCAACGTCGCCCGCGCCGGCCCGCGTTTTCCCGCGCCGACACGGCCTTTGATCCCGCTTTCGCGCCAGCCCCGCATGGCGGCGCTTCTTTCTGCAAATCGCCGGCCTGACCCGCGCATATTTCCCATTGACATTTTTCGCCGCGGTATGGTACACTATACTATATTCAGGAAACGGGTGACGGGCTTGGGACAGGTAGTGGCAATCGCATCGGGAAAAGGCGGCGTCGGGAAATCCACGATAGCCGCAGGTATCGCCGCATCGCTGACTTCGCTGGGCCGCCGCGTGCTGCTGATCGACTGCGACGCGGGCCTGCGCAATCTTGACCTGCTGCTCGGCCTGGCCGATCTCGGCGTTTACAATCTGGCCGACGTCCTCGGCGGACGCCGCGCGGTCGCAGAGGCCGCGATTCGGCACCCGAACTATCCGAACCTGTATTTCATCAGCGCTTCCACCGAGGTGGACGACCCGCTCATGACGGAAAAGAACCTGCAGGCGCTGCTTTCGCAGACGGCCGAACAATACGATCATATTATTCTGGACTGTCCGGCTGGCGCCGGCCGCGTACACCGTATCATCAGCGGACTTTGCGACCTGCTCCTGATCGTGACCACGCCGGAAAATACCGCCATTCGGGACGCGGACCGCACCGCCCAGCTGCTTCCGGCAAAGAAACAGCGGCTCATCGTCAACCGCGTTACGCCCACGCTCATCAAGAGCGGACTGTTCTCCAACATAGACGAGATTATCGACATTACCGCAGTCAGGCTGCTCGGCCTGGTCCCGGAAGACCGCAACGTCATCCTTATGACAAACGGGGGATTCCCGGTCTGCTGCGGCAGAGAGCCCGCCGCCATTGCGATCGACAATATTGCGGCCAGGGTCGACGGACGCAGCCGGCCCCTGTATAAATTCTGGTAGGAGATGTACGTATGAATATCGCCTTAATCGCCAATGACAGGAAAAAACAGCTGATGATCGACTTTTGCCTTCTACACGCCGGCACGCTTTGCAGGCACAATCTGTATGCAACAGGCACGACGGGCAAGCTCGTGGAGGACGTGACGGGCCTTAAGGTGCATCGGTTCATGCCCGGCCGCCAGGGCGGCGACCAGCAGATCGCATCGCGTATCGCCCACGACGAAATCGATCTGCTCCTGTTTTTCCGGGATACTGTCACAGCCGGGCCGGAAGAACGGCATGATCAGCTTCTATGCCTGTGCGACACGCACGGCCTGCCCTATGCGACCAACCTCACCGCCGCCGAGCTGGTTATGCGCGCGCTGAAAGACGGAACGCTGCAGCGGCTGCGTCAGGAACGGCTGGGAAAGTAAGCGCAAAATGGAAATTCTACCCGCCCGCGGCAAACGCCGCCGGCCCCGCAATGCGCCGTACCAGAGAGGGACGCCATCGGCTGCAAGCGCCCTGCGGATAGCTGCGGGATCGGAACACCGGGCAGTATGGGTATATTACGCTTTTGAGGGAGGCGGAGACGCCTCTGAAAAAGGGTGGCACCACGGGGAAACCAGGTTTCCGCGTCCCTTTGTTTTACGGGGGACGCGGTTTTTTATACAGGATAGACGAGCCGGAAGGAGATGGATTACATGGCACAGATCACGGCGCCCAGGGGCACCTGCGACGTTTTGCCGCAGGACGCTTATAAATGGCAGTATTTGGAGTCGGTCATGCGCGAGGCGGGCCGGCGGTACGGATATGAGGAGGCGAGGTTCCCGACCTTTGAGCATACCGAGCTGTTCCAACGCGGCGTAGGCGGCGCGACCGACGTCGTCCAGAAAGAGATGTACACGTTCAACGACAAGGGCGGACGCAGCGTCACGCTGCGCCCGGAGGGCACCGCGTCGGTCATGCGCATGGTCCTCGAGCACGGCCTGTACGGCGGCCTGCTCCCGCTCAAAACCTATTATATTATCCCCTGTTTCCGCTATGAAAAGCCGCAGGCGGGGCGGCTGCGCGAATTCCACCAGTTCGGCGTAGAGGTGTTCGGCGCGGCCGAGCCCGCTGCGGACTGCGAAGTCATCGCCCTCGGCGCGCATATCCTGCGCACGCTGGGCATTTCCGGCGTCGCGCTTGAAATCAACTCCATCGGCTGCCGCGAATGCCGCGCCAGATACAAGGCGGCGCTGGTCGAGTACTATTCGCAGTTCAAGGACCGCTTGTGCGAGACCTGCCTCGGCCGGCTCGAAACCAATCCGCTCCGGCTGCTCGACTGTAAATCGCCCGTCTGCGGCGCGCTGAAGGCCGGCGCGCCCTCCATACTCGACTATCTGTGCGGAGACTGCGCCGAGCACTTTGCGGCAGTCCGCGCGGGTCTGGACGCGCTGGGGATAGACTATACCGTCAACCCCTTCATTGTGCGCGGGCTCGACTATTACAACCGCACTGTTTTTGAATTTACCTCGAACCAGATCGGCGCGCAGGCCGCCATCTTTGGCGGCGGCCGGTACGATGGGCTGGCGGAAGACCTCGGCGGCGCGCCCCTGTCCGGACTGGGCTTCGCTATGGGCCTGGAACGCCTGCTGCTGCTGATGGAGAACACCGGCGTGGAGATCCCGCGCCCCGCGGGTCCCGACCTGTTCCTGGCCGCGCTCGGCCCGCGCGCCGCAGCGCGTGCCGCCACCCTTGCCGACGAGCTCCGCAGCCTCGGCCTCGCCTGCGTGACAGATCTGTGCGGCCGCAGCCTCAAGGCGCAGATGAAGTATGCCGGTAAGCTCGGCTGCCGCTACGCCGCCATACTGGGCGACGATGAACTGGACCGCGGCGTCGCCGCGCTGCGCGACCTTGCAAAGTCCGAACAGGTTGAAGTTCCCATCGAATCGCTTTACGAATATATTTCAGTGAGATAGAGGAGAGAAAACAATGGCAGATACCATGCAAGGCTTGAAACGAACCCATTACTGCGCCGCCCTGTCCGAAGCGGACGCCGGCGCGGAAGTCACCGTATGCGGCTGGGTCGGCACAGTCCGTAACCTCGGCGCGCTGATCTTTATCGAGCTGCGCGACAGAACAGGCCTGCTCCAGATCGTGTTCGACGAAGGCGAGAACAAGGCGCTGCACGATAAGGCGGAACGCCTGCGCGGCGAATATGTCGTGTGCGTGCGCGGCGCGGTGCGCCGCCGCAGCGAGGACACTGTCAATACGGCGCAGCCCACGGGCATGATCGAGGTGCGCGCGGCCGAACTGCGCATCCTGTCCGCGGCTGAAACGCCGCCGTTTGAGATTGAGGAAAACTCGCGCACGAACGAAAAGGTGCGTTTGAAATACCGTTATCTTGACCTGCGGCGGCCCGATATGCAGCGCAACATCATGCTGCGCCATAAGGTCGCAAAGCTCACCCGCGACTATTTCGACAGCCAGGGCTTTCTGGAGATCGAAACACCCATGCTCATCAAAAGCTCGCCCGAAGGCGCGCGCGACTATATCGTGCCCTCCCGCGTCCACCCCGGCTCCTTTTACGCCCTGCCCCAGTCGCCGCAGCAGTACAAACAGCTGCTCATGCTCTCCGGTTACGATCGTTATATGCAGATCGTGCGCTGCTTCCGCGACGAGGACCTGCGCGCAGACAGACAGCCTGAGTTCACCCAGATCGACCTGGAGATGAGCTTTGTGGATCAGGACGACGTGATCGCCGTCAACGAAGGCTACTTAAAATACATCTTTAAAGAGGCGCTTGGCGTAGAAGTTGAAACGCCCATCCAGCGCCTGCCCTATCAGGAAGCAATGGACCGTTTCGGCTCCGACAAGCCCGATATGCGCTTTGGGTTTGAGCTGTGCGATCTGTCCGATCTGCTCACAAACTGCGAGTTTAAGGTGTTTTCCGGCGCGCTCGCCGCGGGCGGCTCTGTGCGCGGCATTAACTTTACCGGCTGCGCCGATAAGTTCCCCCGCCGTGAGATTGACGGCCTGCTGGACTTTGTCAAGATCTACCGCGCAAAAGGCGTCGCTTTCCTGCGCTCGGTAGGCGGTGAGGAGACGTCCTCCTTCGCCAAGTTCCTCAGCGCTGAAGAAGTGCGCGCGGTCAAAGAGCGCATGGGCTACAAGGACGGCGACCTGCTGCTGATTATTGCCGACAGCAACAAGTCCATTGTATACGACGCGCTTGGCGCGCTGCGCTGCGAGCTTGCCGGCAGGCTTGGCATGGTGGACGACAGCGTATATAAATTTGTCTGGATTACGGACTTCCCCCTGTTCGAGTATGACGAGCAGGCACGGCGTTATACGGCAAAGCATCACCCCTTTACCGCGCCGGTTGACGAGGACGTCGAGCTTTTGGAGAGCGCGCCGGAAAAGGTGCGCGCCAAAGCATACGACATCGTACTCAACGGCACCGAGCTCGGCGGCGGTTCCCTGCGCATCTACGATCGCGAGCTGCAGGCGCGCATGTTTAAAGCGCTCGGCTTTACCGAGCAGCGCGCTGAGGAACAGTTCGGGTTTCTGCTTTCAGCTTTCCGCTACGGCGTGCCGCCCCACGGCGGGCTCGCCTATGGGTTCGACCGCCTGCTTATGCTCATGACAAAGTCCCAGAGCATTCGCGACGTAATCGCGTTCCCCAAGGTGCAGAACGCGTCCGACCTCATGGCCGAGTGCCCCGCGCCAGTCGAGCCGGAGCAGCTTGAGGAGCTGGGGATCGCGCTGGCAGAGGAGGAGTAATCCGGCAGCGGATAAAACAGCCCCTGTGCCGTGGATCTGCAAGGCGAATATGTACGGTACTCCCCCTATACGGACTGGAAGCCGACATGGGCTTAGACGACAGGTACAACACAGACAAACAGAAAAGCCCTGCTTTACGGCAGGGCTTTTTTATGCGTTGGACGCTTGTTTTAAAATAAAACGCGCAACGGGCTTTGCGCAGGCGCACACGCCCGCGGCCGGTACGCAAGAGCCCCGGCGGTTCACCGCGCCGGCTGCCAGTCTATGGGCAAAACGCGTAGGTTGCTGGCAACGTTGTAAAACCCCATATCTGACTCGCCCAGTCTATAGTACGGCGTTACCATATAGTCGGGATAGTACTGCATATTTATGATCATGTAGTTGCTGTAGTCATACGTATAGGCCGGATCTTTGTTCTTATCGTACACCTCTTCAAATTCCGGATCGTTGTACTGATAGGCAATCTGCAAAATTCCATCATTGAGCAAATGCAGTGTCGAAAACAACGCCTCTCTGGGATAATATACAACGCCACCATCTCGTTCATTATATTCTTTCTCTGCCTCCCATGCCATTTCCAGTAGATCTTTCTCAAAATACGTCTTGTGATCGATCTCCGCAACCCTGTCAATGGAATCATAGACTCTTATATCTGCGAACTCGGCATAGGAATGCATTTCCTCCGCATAGATCGCGCCGTAGAAGTATACGTCCGTCTTGTCTGTCGTCAAATACTCG
>USJY01000039.1 GCA_900555065.1 uncultured Eubacteriales bacterium | reverse complement strand
GTTATCTCGACGAGATTTACGCCGGCGCGTGCGACAAGACCAAAGCCGCAATCGACGCGTGGAGGGCCACATATGAAGATGGTTCCGCCAACAGAGTGGCGACCGACGAGCTGATTGCCGTACTTGAAAGCGCGCCTGAGAACGCCAATACTCCGCTGATCAAAAAAGTGCTGGACGAAAAGGAATTCCTCGCTAAGAAATCCGTCTGGATCTTTGGCGGTGACGGCTGGGCTTATGACATCGGTTTTGGCGGCCTCGACCATGTGCTTGCTTCCGGAAAAGACGTAAACATCCTCGTGTTTGATACCGAGGTTTACAGCAACACCGGCGGACAGGCATCTAAGGCTACGCCGACAGGTTCTGTAGCCCAGTTCGCGGCGGCTGGCAAAGAGACCAAGAAAAAGAGCCTTGCTGAAATCGCCATGACGTACGGCTATGTCTACACTGCGCAGGTATGCATGGGTGCAGACTATAATCAGTGCATCAAGGCGCTCAGCGAAGCCGAGAGCTATCATGGACCTTCGCTCGTTATTGCGTACGCGCCCTGTATCAACCACGGTATCCGTAAGGGTATGGGTTCCTCCATGCTCGAAGCGAAAGCCGCCGTTGCCGCGGGCTACTGGAACATGTTCCGCTTCGATCCCCGCAACGCGGAAGCCGGCAAGAATCCCTTTACGCTGGACTCCAAGGAGCCTACGGAATCGTATAAGGACTTCATCCTTGGCGAGGTCCGTTACAGCTCTCTCCAGCGCAGTTTCCCGGAGCGTGCGGAAGTTCTCTTCGAAAACGCTGCGGAAACGGCAAAACAGCGGTACGAACACCTCAAACGCCTTTCTGATCTGTATAGCGTAGAGTAAGAAAGCCGCGTCAGGGAGGCAGACAACGACCTGTCTGCCTCCCTATTTTTAGGAATAGGAGCGGACAATGGAGAAAAGAATCATTGAGGTTACCGGATTGTCAAAAAGCTTCGGATCGGTAGATGCAGTCAAGGGGATCGACTTTTATGTGGAAGCCGGTAAGCTCTTTGCTTTTCTGGGGCCGAATGGAGCCGGTAAATCCACTACGATCGATATGCTCTGCACCCTTTTGCGCCCCGACGCCGGGCGGGTGCTGATCGACGGACACCTGCTCGGGCGTGAGGATGACGAGATACGGCGGAAAATCGGCGTTGTCTTTCAGGACAGCGTGCTTGACCCGCTGCTGTCCGTACGCGAAAATCTGCTTGTGCGCGCCCGGCTCTACGGTTCGGACAGACAGGACTATGAAGCGAATGTGCGGCGAGCGATTGAGACTGCCGGCGTCGAACCGTTTCTGAACCGCCGTTATGGAAAACTCTCGGGCGGACAGCGGCGAAGGACGGATATTGCGCGCGCACTGGTCAATACGCCCAAAATACTGTTTTTAGACGAGCCGACCACGGGCCTTGATCCACAGACCAAGAAAAATGTCTGGGAGACGATTCGCGCCCTCCAAAAAGAAAACAACATGACCGTTTTCCTTACGACGCACTATATGGAAGAGGCGGCCGGTGCGGATTACATCATGATCATAGACAACGGCGAGATTGTTGCCCGAGGCACGCCGGACGCGCTGCGAGAGCAATACAGTTCCGACCTCCTGCGGCTACGTGCCTCCGACCGCGCTGCGCTGCAGACAAGATTGACCGAACTAGGGATCGCATACACATGTACAAATGGCATATGCAATGTTCCCCTGCCCGGCACGATGGCCGCGATCCGGATTTTAAACAGCGTGGAACCGTATATCGAGAGCTTTGAGGTGCAACACGGTACGATGGACGACGTGTTTCTCAACATCACGGGAAAGGAGCTGCGGGACCATGATTAACCTTGCCGTACGAAATCTAAAGATCTTTTTCCGGGATAAATCCTCCGTCTTTTTCTCTTTTCTAAGCGTAATTATCATTATAGGGCTATACGTGCTCTTTTTAGGAGACGTTATTACGTCCGACATGGACGGCTTGCCCGGCGTCAGGTTCCTGATGGACAGCTGGATTGCGTCCGGACTGATGGCTGTTACATCCATAACATCGACTATGGGGGCGTTCGGGATTATGGTGGAAGACCGCGCGCGCAAAAATAACCGCGACTTCCTCACAGCGCCGCTCAAGCGCTCCACCATTGCGGGCGGATATGTGGTGAGCACCTATTTAATTGGTGTGATTATAAGCCTTGTGACGCTGGTTCTGATTGAACTCTATATCGTTGCATACGGCGGCAGCCTGCTCCCCTTTACGAGCCTTTTGAAAGTGGTAGGACTCATTCTGTTGTCCGTTTTGTCCTCAAGCGCAATGGTCTTTTTCATTACAAGCTTTTTTAAAAGCATGAACGCTTTCTCCACGGCAAGCACTATTCTCGGCACGCTCATCGGTTTTCTGACGGGAATCTATATTCCCATCGGCGTTCTGCCGGAGTCTATCGGCTGGGTTATCAAGCTCTTTCCCGTGTCCCACGCAGCGCTCCTGTTTCGGCATGTGTTCATGGCGGAGCCTATGTCGGCTACATTCGCCAATGTGCCGGAATCCGTTGTAGCTGCGTTTAATACGGAGATGGGCATGGTATTTCAGTACGGAGAATATACCGCGACGCCGCTGGTACACCTGATTGTACTGATTGCAGTCGCCATTGTCTTTTTTCTGCTTTCCGTTTGGAGTATATCCAGAAAACGAAAGGGATGAAAAATGTGAAAACACTGATTGCCTATGCGAGCAAAACCGGTACCGCCCGAAGCTGCACCGAACGGCTGGCCGCATATTTTCCAGACTGCGTGCTTGCCGACCTGACACAGACGTCGCCCAACCCCGCGGCATATGACATTGTCATAATAGGCGGCGGCGTTCGGTTTGGCTCCCTGCACAAGGCCGCTTCAAAGTATATTCAAACCAACCAGAGCATGCTCCGACAAAAGCGGACCGCTTATTTTCTTTGTAGCTTTGACACGGACGCTGCCGGCATCCTGCGCCGCAGCATCCCGGCCGACCTTATCTCGGCCGCTGTTGTTTGCGCGTCTTTGGGCGGCGAGCTGGATATGCGCCTGCAGAAAGGGATCGACAGGTTAGTCGCCGGCGCAGTTTCCAGGGCGATTCAGGCAGGAAAGATGACGGCTCCACCTGTTTCCCCTGAAGCGATCGCCCGTTTTGCCAGGAGCGTACTGAACGCATAGATTGTGAGGAGTAAAATATGGCAATAGACAGAGTGAAAGCATTTTTCAGGGAATATGGGATAGAAGACCGAATCCAGGAGTTTCCCGTTTCAAGCGCAACTGTTGAACTCGCGGCGGAGGCGCTGCACTGCGAGCCCTGCCGGATTGCAAAAACACTGTCGTTCAACGCAAATGACAGGCCACTTCTAATCGTGACGGCGGGCGACGCGAAAATAGACAATGCTAAATACAAAGCGCAGTTCGGGGTGAAGGCGAAAATGCTGTCGCCTGAGCAGGCGGAGGCATGGGTCGGTCATGCGGTCGGCGGCGTCTGCCCCTTTGCCGTCAACGATGGAATCCAAGTGTTTTTAGACCGGTCGCTTAAACGATTTGAAACCGTATTCCCTGCATGTGGCAGCAGCAACAGCGCAATTGAGCTGTCGATTGAGGAACTGGAACGGTACGCAAACGCACATATCTGGGTAGACGTCTGCAAAGGCTGGCAGGCGGAGTAAATACATACACAGAATGCAACAAACCGGAAGAACGCTAGACAAGCTTCCAGCCTGCTTTTTCTATTTCTTTACAATATGGATCAATAAAACGGCATTGTCCCGTCTGCAAGGGATGGTCCTCGGCATTTTGGAATTTCTGAAATCCGCAATATACAGGCTTTTTTGCCGTTATAAATATCCACTGTTCTGCTTGTGTTTACAGCGCTTGCAGAGTAAAGCATTTTTAGTTCTGCCGAATACGCGATGAAAAGCGCAAGCGTTATAACCGCTTGCGCTTTCTTGATTATACAGGACAGAAAAGGGCGAATAAATTCTGTGCAATACTGCGTGCGCTTACCGATTCCAGCGCTACGGCGAACATTTATGAATCACGTATTCCGGAGCTTTTAAAACGTACTGCTTGCAAGGCATTTGTTAACTATCCAGGTTATTGCCGGCACAATATGGGCTTACTTTTTTACACGAACAATGAACCGGCCAGTTTTTCAAACAAGCGGACCACATATTCCGCAATTTTACAGTCTTGCTCTTCTGTGCCTCCACCAACACCGATTCCACCGGCAATCTTTCCATTTATAAATAGCGGATATCCGCCGGCCACAAGTGTGAATTTAGGGTCGTTTGTCTGAATTGCCATAAGAGAAGCGCCTTCTGCAGCAGCAGCCGCCACATCTTTTGTTTTACATTGCGTTACGGCAGACGTATATGCTTTTCCAGGTACAAGGGTTATGCTTAAAACCAACGCTTCCCCATACCGGCGGTATGCTCTTGGTAGACCGTTTTCATCGCAAATTGCAAAACTGATATCGATGCCAATTTCTTTACTCTTTTCTCTTGCGGCGGCACATAGCTTATCACACAGTTCATCTGTTAAAATCATTTGAAAACCTCCATTTTCGCATTGATACAAAAATCTCTGACAATGAAAGTATAACAAATGAACTGCTTTTTTTACTTGCCTATTGCTCTTAAAAACTTGCTTATTTCTTTAACTGCCTTTGAAGTTTCTGAATATCCTCCTTTGGCGCTGCATCAAACATTTTACGGTAATCTCGAATAAATTGTGAGAGGCTTTCGTATCCTACCTCGATAGACGCTTCGGTTACATTTTTGTTTTCATCCAACATCAGCCGCCTAGCTTCCGTCAGCCGCAACCTTTTTTGGCATTGCAGCGGACCCATTCCCACGGCGCTTTTGAACTTCTGATGAAACAGTGAAACGCTCATATTTCTTTGTTTCGCCAGTTCTTCTACAGTGAATGGACTGCGGAAATTTTCTTTTATCCAACTGTTTGCCTTATAAATTTCATCTGCCTGTCCGATATTTATTATGCTTTGAAGAAACTGTTTTCCGCAGGAACCGCAGAGAATGTGATATATGACTTCTTGCATGATGTTTTTGCGCAAAAATTCAGAGGGGACCGCCTTTTTCCCTATTGAAAAAAGTCTGTAAACTGACTGTACAACAGCTTTATCAGAAAGGGACATAGCCTGTTCGTACATGTTTTCGCTAATAATTTTTTCAGTCAGGTCATTGTCCAAACCTAAAACTGCTGTTATGATATCAAAAACGGTGAATTCAACAGAAAGCGCTAAAAAATCTTGCCGGCTGGAAAATGTCAAAACAGTTCCTGACAGCGGAGTATCAATTTGGGATATGGAATATTGCCCTTCCACGTAATCCATAATTCCTGATGGCGTATAAAGCCGAAGCATACCGTCAAGCACGATATAAAGATATGGATTCTCCGTATTTGGCATTCGTATTTTATCGCTTGTGAAATTCCAGGCTGTTACAAACGGGATACCCGTTTTGTTACTGCCCTCCATAAGGGAGCTTTTCCGTACTTCATCTTGCATTTCATGAATGATTGTATCCATAAGATCACCACATGATATATGATTGGCTGTTCTTAGTATAAATTAAAATTGTGTCTTTTTCTACTTTTCATGAAAAAGCGCTTGGCTGCAAAACAGCATTGAAAAATAGGAACAAACATAGAGCAAGACCTCCATAAAAGAGAGAAAGCAGGACAGCATATATTGTCAAGCTGTCCTGCCAAGATAAAATGATTTGAATATGAGAACGGCGCTTACGCAGCGTCCTGGTCAGCCTTTTTTGAAAAATGCCTCCACTGCTCTATGCGTCATATACAGGTCCATTTTGCTGATAACCTCAAAGGGCGCATGCATGGAAAGTACGGGAACGCCCAGGTCAACGACGTCGATATCGAGATCCGCGATAAACTTTGCCACTGTCCCGCCGCCGCCGGCGTCCACCTTCCCCAGTTCGCCGGACTGCCAGATAACCCCCGCTTCATCGAGGATATTGCGGACGTTTGCGAAGAATTCCGCACTGGCGTCAGACGTGGCGGACTTTCCGCCGGAGCCAGTGTATTTTGTAATAATTGTACCATAGTTCAGATAGGAGGAGTTTCGCTTCTCCATAGGCTCCGGATAGGTCGGATCGAATCCCGCGTTTACGTCTGCCGACAGGCACTTGGAATTATGCAGGCACTGCAACTCGTTTACACCCGCAGAACGGCACAGGTCCAGAATAAAATTTTTCAGGTAGTCGGCATGCAGGCCCGTATTGCCGGTTGAACCGATCTCCTCTTTATCGGCAAGAACGGAGATGAGGGTTTTGCCCGAATCATCCGAAGCAAGCAAGCCGGTCAGACAGGGATAGGCGCAGACCTTATCATCGTGTCCATATGCGCCGATCATGGACCGGTCGAAACCGAGATCCTGCGCCTTAAAGGCAGGCACCGCCATAAGCTCTGCGGAAAACAGATCCTCCTCCACAACGTCGTACTTTTCAAACAATATCTGGAGGATATTGAGATTGACGCGCTCGGACACCTTATCGTCCAAAAACGGGCGGCTGCCGACGAGGACGTTGAGCGCTTCGCCCGGGATCGCTTCACGAAGATCACGTTTATACTGTTCTTTGGAAAGGTGTGGAAGCAGGTCGGTGATGCAGAAAATCGGGTCGGATTCACATTCGCCGATTTTGACGTTGATCTTGGTTCCGTCCTTTTTTACGATCACGCCGTGCAATGCGAGCGGAATGGCCGTCCACTGATATTTTTTTACGCCGCCGTAGTAGTGCGTCTTCATCAGGCACAGTTCCGTATCCTCATAAACAGGAGCGGGTTTCAGGTCGAGCCGCGGGCTGTCAATATGCGCGGCGGCAATATTGACGCCGTCAGCCAGGGAACGCTGGCCAATGACGGCGAATACGAGCGCACGGTCGCGGTTGTTAAAATAAATTTTCGTACCAGGCGCATATTTTTTCCCATACTCAAACGGGATAAATCCGCTTTCCTCCAGCATTTCAATCGTAACGGAAACGCATTCCCGTTCCGTTTTGCAGCTATTCATAAACGCCTTGTAGTTTTCCGCGTATTCCATGCACGCCGCAACCGTCTGGTCGTCTACGCGCGCATACGCGTTTTGGGGTGCATAAAACAATTTTTCCTTGAGCTGTTCGCCGTTTGTCTTCATGATGAACCTCCTATGTGATATAAAATTTGATAAATTTTTTGCGCGTACGTCACTTTTTTTACGTATTGTTCCGTCTCCGGATAAGGTATATTGTGCAGATCCACGCCGTCGCTGGAAATATCGCTGTTCTGCAACCAGCTTATAATACGGCTGCGGCCTGCGTTATATGCTGCCAGAGCTGTTTCTGTTGAACCGAATTCCTGCAAGTGCTGGCTGAGAATCATACAGCCGTACCTGATATTCTGCGCAGGATCAAGCAGGACGTCTTCCGCCGTTCCCGTAACCGTCTCCCCGTTCTTTTCCGCTATCCAGTATAAAGTGTCGGGCGTGATCTGCATCAGCCCATACGCGCCCATACTGGATGCCGAGTCCGGCCGAAAACGGCTTTCTGTGTGAATCACCGCCGCGACCAGGCTAGGATCAAGCTCATGCTCAGCGGCATACGCAAGAATCTGTTCCTCATATTTTAAGGGATAATAGGCGCGCAGCGCTATATTTATAATGCCCCCGACGACGAAGATAAACAGCAGGGTTACAAAAATATAGGACAGCGCAGCCTTTATTCCGCGCTTTTTTCTGGAATACGCCATGAAATTATGAATCCTCCGGTTTTAAAATGCCGTTCATTACCATATCGACCTGCCTTTGCAGCGCTTCAAGCGTGCCCGTGTTTTCAATCGTGTAATCGGCGTGCGCCGTGTACCATGCATCCGGTTTCTGCGCATCCAGCCGTTGGCGGGCCTGCGCTTCGTCAATGCCGTCGCGCGCCATAATCGCCTGCAATCGGCGCGCATACGGTGCGATAACGGCAATCACTGCGTCGCAGTCCCGCGCCGTGCCGCTCTCAATGATCGCAGCGCCGTCTACCGCGACAGCCGGCGCGCCTGCGCTCCTGCTGCGCGCGATCAGGCTGTTGATCTCCCGGGTTATGTATTTATGCGTGATCCGGTTGAGAGCCGCAGTCTGTTCCCCGCTCGCAAACGCTAACGCGGCGAGCGCCTTACGATTGAGCGTACCGCCCGGATTCAAAATTGCAGCGCCAAAATGGTCGGTAAGCTCGTCCAGACAGTCCCTGCGCGTATCCGTCACATGGCGCGCGATTGTATCGCCGTCGATATGAACGACGCCATAGCGATTCTGCATATAACGGGAAACTTCGCTTTTTCCTGCGCCCGAACCGCCGGTCAGGCCTATGACTTTCATAGTTTATCCCTCATCTATCAACTTTTTCCATATGAAATCCCGCCGCCTTCAAAAGCCGGTTGGCTACGCCCAAAAATGCGCCGTCCTGCAGGCACATACGACCGTAAATACGGCAAACGCCCAGATCGTCAAACCGGCGCAGCGCCGAAAAAAGGTTGTGGGACAAATCCAAGGGGTCGTCCCTGTCACCGTAGGGCACGGGCGCGCCCGCTGAAAATAAACGCTCTTCCCCGTTGAAACAGAGGATCCCGGTCCGGCTGTCCGCCAAGCTGTTGATACGGCGTATAACAGCGTCATCCGGCCCGGAAAACAGCGTAATGGGCGCTCGCGGCGCATAGTGACGGTATTTCATTCCGGGCGCCATGGGAGCATCGTCGTCCGCCATGGGCGCAAACACGGCGCCGGATACCGCAACCGGCCCGATAACTGCCTCCAGCCTGTCCACACTCACGCCGCCGGGCCGCAGCACGGTTGGATAATCCCCGGCCAGGGAGAGGACCGTGCTTTCTACTCCGATTTCACAGGGGCCGGCGTCCAGAATCATGGGGATTTTCCCGTGCAGGTCTGCATACACATGCGCCGCTGTGGTCGGGCTGGGTCTGCCGGAAGAGTTCGCGGAGGGCGCCGCAAGCGGAAGACCTGCGGCCCGGATGACGGCCCGTGCGACCGGAT
>USJY01000038.1 GCA_900555065.1 uncultured Eubacteriales bacterium | reverse complement strand
ATTATACCCTGTCATGTGCGGTTACGCCCTCTTACATCAGCCCCGGAATGCCAAGGCTCCCGGTGATCTTTCCCATTTCCTCTTCCGTAGTCTTGTCCGCCGTCTCCATCGCCTCGTTCACAGCGGCGCAGACGAGATCCTCCAACGTCTCCATATCGTCCGGGTCCACTACGTCCGGGTCGATCCGGATCGCACTGACACGGTGCGCGCCCGTAACGCTCGCCGTTACCGCGCCGCCGCCGGAAGAAGCTTCAAACACGCGTTCGGCGAGTTCCTGCTGCTTCTGCTCCATTTCCTCCTGGATCTTCTGCATCTTCTTAAGCGAGCTCAGGCTCGGCCCGCCCGCGTCCTTTGGTACTCGTACTTTCATATAGCAAACCTCCAAGATTACATCTGATTCTGCCGTATTACGATTCGGATTTCCTGCCCCGTCGCGGCCTTGTAGGCCGTTTCCAGCGCCTGCACGTTTTCTCGCTCGCTCAACAGGTCGTAGGCAAAAGCGGAATCAGGGCGGATTTCCAGCACGTCCCCGATCACCTGCATGGCGTCCGGCAGAAAGCTCACCAGGCCGGGTTTGCGGATGTGCGGACGCATTTTTTCGCTCAGGTCTGCGCCATCGGGCCGCGCGTCCGGAGACGGCGCAGGCTCCGCCTCCGGGGCAGGGACAGCCGTATCTTCCACACGTGGCGCCGCCGATTCCGGTTCAGGAACTTCCCGGCGTGCCGGCGGCCGCGCCGCCCCGGCTTCCAGACGCGCAATACGCGCCGCAAGCGCGGCGGGCGCGCTGGAATAGTCCGGATTGCAAAGCTTAATCAGGCACACTTCGGCCGCAATCCGGTTGCTGGAATTGCGGGACGTCTTCATCAGCGCGCCGCTGAGTTCGTCAATACAATATAAAATATAGGACGTCTCCAGTTTTTCGGCTATTTCCCGCAGCGCGTCCGTATCTTCGCGCGCGCGGCGGACGGCGCTGCCGCCGCCCAGCTTGAGCAGCATGGCGTCCCGATAGCACTGGATCAGGTCCGACAGCAAAAGGTCCATCTTCTTCGAGCCTTCGTACAGCCTGTCCACCGTCTCCAAAACCGCGCCGGTGTCCCCCGCCGCAGCCGCGTCCATCAGCGCGGTCAGCTGCCCTACGCCGGCCATGCCGGTCAGCTGCTGTACCAGCGGTACCGTCACTTTTCCGGCAGTCTGGCACATTTCCAAGATGGATTCCGCATCACGGCAGGCGCCATCGGCCAGAACGCCGATATAGTGCGCCGCGTCCGCTTCCAATTCAAAGCCCTCGCTTTCGGCGATTCGCATGAGCTTTTTCGCAATCGTCTCCGGAGACAGGCGCTTGAAATCAAACCGCTGGCAGCGTGACAGGATGGTCGCGGGAATCTTCTGCACCTCCGTCGTCGCCAGAATAAACACGACGTATGCGGGAGGCTCTTCCAGCGTTTTAAGCAGCGCGTTAAAGGCGTTGCCCGTCATCATATGCACTTCGTCAACAATATATACTTTGTACTTGCCCACCGCCGGCGCGTACACGACTTCTTCGATCAGACCGCGCACATCTTCGACGCGGCTCTTGCTGGCCGCGTCGATCTCGACGATGTCGTACAGGCTGTCCTCTTCCGCGAGCCTGCAGTTGCGGCACTGGCCGCAGGGCTCCCCATCCTCCGGGGACAGGCAGTTGAGCGCTTTCGCCATGAGCTTTGCGCAGGTCGTCTTCCCCGTACCGCGCGTACCGGTAAACAGATACGCATGGCCGATCTTACCGGATTTCAATTCGTTTTTTAAGGTAGACGTAATGTGATCCTGCCCGTAAACATCGGCAAACCGGCCGGGCCGCCATTTTCGGTATAACGCCTGATACGCCAATGCTCCACCGCCTTCCTCAAAAAAATAAAAAGAGACAGGGGACCTACTGCACCCGGAGTGAACTGCTTAATGCTGCTCGGTTCCCCGCCTGACATGGTTCACAGCCATCCGCCGCGTAGGACCTGTCTCTTTTTATTATTATACTATACTCCTTATGAAAATTCAAGACCCATTGCTGTCTTTCAGGAGTTTTTCAGCAGCCTGATCACCGCCGCAGGATCGTCCGCGCCGAACACCGCGCTGCCGGCCACCAGCACGTCCGCACCGGCTTTGACAATCTGCGCCGCGTTCTTCAGGCCGACGCCGCCGTCCACCTCGATCAGAAACGGCAGTCCGCGTTCCTTTCTATATCTGTCAAGCCATTCTACTTTGCGAAGCATTTCCGGCATAAACGACTGCCCGCCGAAACCGGGTTCGACCGTCATCACCAGCGCCATATCCACTCGTTCCAGATAGGGTTCCAGTTCTTCCACCGGCGTGCCGGGGCGCAGGGTGACGCAAGGCTTTACGCCCGCTTCCCGAATCATATCGATACAGCCGTCCACATCTCGGGTGCTTTCCACCTGTATGGTTATGATATCGGCTCCCGCTTTGATGAACTCATGGATATACCGCTCCGGCTCAATAATCATGAGATGCACGTCGAACACTGCTTTGCTGCACGGGCGCAGGGAACGGATTACGCATGGACCGAGGGTTATATTGGGTACGAACACGCCGTCCATTACATCGATGTGCAGATACTCCGCGCCCGCTGCGACGACCATATCCGCATCCCGCTGCAAATGCGCGAAATCCGCTGACAAAATAGATGGTGCAATGATGCTCATGGGGATTCCTCCTGGCTTTCACATGATATTTTTCGACACATACACTATAACAAAGGGCCGCATATGCACGTCCGCCGTATATATGCGACGGCTTCATATATGGAGAATGTTGTGCCGGTATACGGCACAACATTCTGTGCAGCTGTCATTTGTTCAGTTCATGCCATCCTGCTCGCCGCGGATGGTATTTCTCTTGATTTTGCCGCTGATCGTCTTGGGAAGCTCTGTGACAAAGTCGACGACGCGCGGGTACTTGTACGGGGCGGTCGTATGTTTGACAAACTCCTGAATCTCCTTCTTCAGCGCCGCCGCCTCGCGGCCGCGATACGCCTCGGAAAGGACGATCGTCGCCTTGACGACCTGGCCGCGCACAGGGTCGGGCACGCCGGTTACTGCACATTCCAGCACCGCCGGATGTTCCATCAGCACGCTCTCAATCTCAAACGGACCGATACGGTAGCCGGAACTCTTGATCACGTCGTCCTTGCGGGACACATAGTAATAGTACCCGTCCTCGTCGCGCCAGGCAAGGTCATTCGTATGGTAGACGTTGTCGCTGTAAACCGCGCGGGTCTTCTCCGCATCCTCAAAATAACCCGCAAACAGACCGACAGGTTTGATTTTGTCAGTCCGGATGACGATTTCGCCGGTCACGCCGGGCGCGACGCTGTTGCCCGCATCGTCCACAATGTCCACGTCGTACTGCGGCGACGGCTTGCCCATGGACCCTTCCCGGGGTACGGTGCCGACAAAATTGCCCACCGTCAGGGTCGTCTCCGTCTGTCCATACGCCTCCATCAGCTTCAGGCCGGTCGCGTCCAGGAACTTGTTGAACACCTCCGGATTGATTGCCTCGCCCGCCGTGGTCACATACTCCAGCGAGGAAAAGTCATATTGGGACAAGTCCTCCTGAATCAGGAAACGGAAAATGGTAGGCGGCGCGCACAGAGTCGTGATCCTGTATTTCTCGATCATGTGGAGCACGTCGGTCGGATGGAAACGGTTAAAGTCGTACACGAACACGGCCGACTCGCACAGAAACTGCCCGTACAGCTTGCCCCATATGGATTTTGCCCAGCCGGTCTCGGCCAGGGTCAGGTGCAGTCCCGCGTCCGTTGTATTGACATTGTGCCAGTAACGGGCCGTGACAATGTGCCCGAGCGGATAGGAATACGCCATCATGCACACTTTCGGGTATCCGCTTGTGCCCGAGGTGAAATACATGAGCATAATATCGTCCTTGGTGTTTGCAAGCGCGCCCGTAGGCCGGGCAAATTCCGCGGGATATGTTTCATACTCACGATCAAAGGAACGCCAGCCGTCCCTGTCGCCGTTCACGATAAGTTTTACGTCCACCCCGCCGCATTCCTGCGCCGCGTCGTCTACGGCCTGCGCAATATCGCCCTCTGCCGTGCAGACGACGGCTTTGATATGCGCCTTTTCAATACGGTAGACAATATCCTTTTTCATCAGCTGGTTGGTCGCGGGCACACCGACTGCTCCGAGCCGGTGCAGCGCCAGAATTACATACCAGAACTGGTAGTGCCGCTTCAGGATCAGCAATACGGCGTCGCCCTTTCCTATACCAAGCGAAGCGAGGTATGCGGCGGCGCGCTTGCTGTTGTCGGACAAATCTTTAAAGGTGATGCACTTTTCCGCGCCTTCGTCGTTTACCCACTGGATTGCGCGTTTGTCCGGGCGTTCTTTTGCCAGAACATCGATTACGTCGTAAGAAAAATTAAAATTATCAGGTACGTTAACAGTCAGTCTGTCGATCGTCCCGTCCGCGCGGAAAGTCTCATCGACAAAACGTTTATACATAAGCTCGCTCATAGCAGGCTCTCTCCTTATTCTTTACTGTTATTCCCCGATCACGATTGCCAAGAACTCACAGTCTTCCCCTTCGATTGCGATCATGCCGTGGCCGTGCGAGGAATCATAATACACGCTGTCGTTGGCATGTAATATCTCCGTATGGTTCTCAAGCTGCACCTTCAGGGTACCTTTGAGGACATAGTCGAACTCGTGTCCCGCATGGGTGGAAAGGTGTATAGGCTTGGATTCTGACGCCGGATCGTATTTTGCAACCACTTGAAAGCACTCAGCGGGCTTGTTCTTCAGCCGATACCCCAAATGCTGATAGTTGAACTCGGCCCGTCTTTCAATCGGCATGCCTTCACCGGCCCTGGTAATGGTATAGAAGGAGAGTTTCGGCACTTCGCCGGTTATAAGCTCCGCAATGTCCACGCCAAACTTTTTCGCGCACTTGTAGAGAAACGTAAAGGAAAAGTCGGACGCGCCGTTTTCACACGCGAGGTATTCCTCGTCCGTGCAGTCGACCGTCTCCGCCATTTCATGGACGCTGAAACCGAGAATGTCTCTCAGTTCCCGAATCCTGCGGGCGACCTGAACGATTTCATACTCCATCGTCATAACCTCCTAGTTTTTTTATACTGGGGACCAATTGGTCCGGCCGGTCAATAATCACATCCGCCCCAGCCTGTTCCAGAACGGACTTGTCCCGGTAACCCCAGCTGCAGCCAATACAGCGGATTCCGGCGTTTTTCGCCGTCTCCACGTCAACGTCGCTGTCGCCGATAAACAGGGTTTCGGACGGCGCGGCGCCGAGCGTGCGGCAGATATACAGCGCCATTGCCGGGTCGGGCTTGAGCGGCTGCCCGTCTCTGGCGCCAAGAATGTAGTCGAACTTGATATCGGGCAGAAGTCCGTTGCAGATGTCCACTGTGCGCTCGTGGATCTTATTGGAAAAAACTGCGAGCCGGATACCCATCCCGCGCAATGTGCGCAGGGCTTCCTCTACGCCTTCGTAAGGATATGTATTGTCCATATAATGCTCGGCATAGGAGGACCGGAACGTCTCGCATATATCCGGGAATATATCCTCTCTGTCAAAATCCTTCGGCAGCAGCTTGCGCAGCGTCTGCTGAAAGCCGCCGCTGACAGCGTCGCGAAACGCTTCGACGCTGCACGGCGGGTAACCGTACTTTTCAATAGCGCCGTTCATTGCGTTCATCAGGTCGGGCTGCGTGTCGAATGTGGTGCCATCGAGATCAAAAATACATAGTTTCAGCATAAAAAACCCCATAGAAAATATGATTTCTAAGCATTATAGCATATTAATCGCAAAAAGAAAAGTTGCTTTATAAAAAAAAATAATGTATAATAGTATTACAAATCAGTAAAAGAGGTCTATTCTGGTGATTGCTATGTTCGCTGCGGGGGATAAAGTCGTATGTCCCATGCACGGTGCGGGAATAATTGAAGGAATCGAGAACCGGGAAATGGACGGCGAATCCAAACGATACTATGTCGTTTCCCTTACGACAGGCAACATGAAAATTATGGTGCCTGCCGAAATCGACACGCCTCTGATCCGTGCGATTACCAGCGCCGAGGAAGCTGCAAAGCTTGTCCGCTCCATCCACGATATGGAGACGGACCAGAATACGAATTGGTCCAAGCGCTACCGGGATAATATGGACCGACTGAAAAGCGGCGACCTGTGGGAGACCGCCAGGGTTTATAAATCCCTGATTATCCGGAACAGGGAAAAGACGCTCTCCGCCGGCGAACGCAAAATGCTGCACTGCGCAAAACAGATCCTCGTTAGCGAACTGACGCTCTCACTTGAAAAAGAAATAGAGGAAATTGAAGATATGATTCACAATGCCATAGGATAAGCCCTATGGCATTTCTAAAAAGCACGGCAGCGCTGTCGTGAGGCGGGGTCTGAACGCCGCGAGCCCAGATACACGGCCTGCGGCGCCGCAGCCTGAACGCGGCGGTTCTGCGCGCGCCTATTCCCGCAAAGAAAAGGAGAGCTGGAGTATGTCTATCTTTTCAAAGCTGAAAAAAGATAAGCCCGCGCCGCCTTATACGACGGCGATCATCGTAGCGGCCGGACGTTCTGAACGCTTCGGCGGTCAGGCCAGCAAACAGCTGGCCGAAATCGGCGGTCACCCCGTTCTGCTGCGCGCTATTATGGCGTTCGAGCAGGCGGAAACGGTGGATGAAATTATCGTCGTCACCTCAGAGGAGCTGATCGCCGTTTTATCCGATTATATACGCGAGTACGGATTTGAAAAAGTGACGCAGCTCGTACGCGGCGGCGAAACCCGGCAGCAGTCGGTCGCGCGCGGTCTTGACTGCTGCCCTTCGCACACCGCCTTCGTCGCTGTACACGACGGCGCGCGCCCCTTCGTCTCCCCCGCCCTGATTGACGAAGTAAACCGCGCCGCTTACGTCTACGGAAACGCCATTCCCGGCGTGCCGCCTGTGGACACCGTCAAGCTCCTGAACGCTGAAAGATCTGTGGAGCGCACGCTGGACCGGCACAGCCTCGTCTGCGTACAGACGCCCCAGACCTTTGCCGCCGTACAGTACCGTGCGGCACTGCGGGCGGCGCAGCAGAAAGGCCGCGACTATACGGACGACAGTCAGCTTCTGGAAGCAGCGGGCGTGCCCGTCCATGTGATCGAGGGCCCGCCGGACAATATCAAGATTACAACGCGCCAGGATCTGTTGTTTGCGGCCCGGATCGCAGAACAGCTCGACTACGTATGAAAGGCGGGGTACATATGCGGATCGGCACAGGCTACGACGTGCACCGCCTCACACAGGGACGCAGGCTGATTCTGGGCGGCGTGCACATCCCATTCGGCCTCGGCCTGGACGGACACTCCGATGCGGACGTACTGGCGCATGCCGTAATGGACGCGCTGCTCGGCGCGGCTGCTCTGGGCGATATCGGCGCGCATTTTCCTCCGACGGACGACGCCTACCGGGATGCGGACAGCCTCGTCCTGTTGCGCCACTGCGCGGAACTGGTGCGCGGCGCGGGCTACTGTGTTGCGAACGTGGATTCCACAATTATAGCGCAGCGGCCGAAACTCGCGGATTATATCCCGCAAATGCGGGAAAACATCGCGCAGGCGCTGGGCGTCGACGCCGGCCGGGTCAGCGTCAAGGCCACGACGGAGGAGGGCCTGGGCTTTACCGGCGCGGGCGCAGGCATCGCGGCTCAGGCCGCAGTTCTGCTTGAGGTTCAATAAATACCCTGTGGGATACCTTGAAATACGCCTAAAAAAGTATTAAAATATGTTTCGGAAAACAAATATTAGGAGTGTTGAAATATGGCAAAAATTATGATTGAAACTTCCGCCAGGCATATTCACCTCTCGCAGCAGGATTTGGAAACCCTGTTCGGCAAGGGCTACAGCCTCACCCTGAAAAAAGAGCTGTCCCAGCCGGGTGAATTCGCATGTGAGGAGCGCCTGACCGTCAAGGGTCCGAAAAATGAGATTAAAAACGTCGTTATCCTCGGCCCGGTACGCAAGCAGACGCAGGTCGAAATCTCTCTGACCGATGCGCGCGGCATCGGCCTGAGCATCCCGATCCGCGAGTCCGGCGACCTCGCAGGCAGCGCGGGCTGCACCCTGATTGGACCGAAGGGTACGGTTGAGCTCAAGGAAGGCGTTATCGCCGCCAAGCGGCATATCCACCTGACGGAGCAGGGCGCCAAGGAGTTCGGCGTGGAGAATAAGCAGATCGTACAGGTCGCCGTTGAGACAAACGGACGTTCTCTCGTCTTTGGCGACGTCGTCGTCCGCGTAAACAGCAGTTATGCAAACGCGATGCATATTGATACCGATGAAGCCAACGCCGCGGCCATCACGCCCGACGTGATGGGAACCATTATAAAATAACAGGACGCGCACAGCGGCAAGCGGACTAGTCCGCTTGCCGCTTTTTTTGAAAGGAGCGCAGCCCACAATGCGAAGAATCCCGCTTAGCACGACGGTAAACACGCGCGACCTGGGCGGTTATCCGACCGAGGACGGGCGAAGCACCGCTATATATGCTTTTCTCCGCAGCGACTTGCCGACTTCGCTGACGAAACAGGATATCACGCTGTTAAAACACTGCGGCGTCACGACCGTGATTGATCTGCGCAACGACGCCGAAGTGCGGCGGCAGCGCTGCGCGTTCGAACGGCTCGACGGATTTACATACCGCCATCTGGAAATTCGCGGCGGCGGACGCCTGCCCAGGGATGAAGCGGATGTTCCCGTCTCCTACTTTCAAATGGTGGATGAAAACGACTCTATCCTGCCGGTATTCCGTACGCTCAGCGCGGCGCAGGGCGCGGTTCTGTACCACTGCGTAGCCGGAAAGGACCGCACGGGGGTCGTATCCGCCCTGCTTCTGCTGCTCGCAGGTGTGCCACGGGCGGATATACTGGCCGATTATCAGGCGACGCATGCGTACTGGTATGAAATCCTTACGCAGTACCAGGCGCGGGACGCGGAATTCCCGATCAATCTCATCGTCCCCAAACTTGCGTATATGGATGCGTTTCTGGATATGTTTTTGAAAAAATACAAGTCTGCGGCCGATTATTTTTACCATATCGGACTACAGACCGCTGAAATCCGGCGGCTGCAGGAAAAACTGATAGCACCGATATAGAAAGCGCG
>USJY01000037.1 GCA_900555065.1 uncultured Eubacteriales bacterium | reverse complement strand
ATAAGGACAGCCGCGAGCAGTTCGAGATGAGAACCCACAAGCGCCTGATCGACATCATCAAGCCGTCCGCGAAAGCGATGGAGGCTTTGACGAATCTGGAACTCCCGGCTGGCGTAGAGATCGATATCAAACTGTAAAGGACGGTATCGGATATTCGCGCCGGGGTCATGTTGGCGAAAGCCAACCAATAACCTTTGAGAATGGAGGATAATTCATGGAAAAAGGCATCATAGGCAAAAAGCTTGGGATGACACAGGTGTTCGACGAAGCCGGAAACTGCCTGCCGGTAACCCTGATTGAAGCGGGGCCCTGCGTCGTCATTCAGAAAAAGACCGTCGAGACCGACGGCTACGACACCGTCAAACTTGGGTTTGACGATGTTTCCGCGAAAAAGCTCAACAAGCCCGAGAAGGGCCAGTTTGATAAGGCGCAGGCGCCCTATAAGCGGGTGCTGCGCGAGTTCCACCTCGATAACGCCGCAGAGCTGAACGTGGGCGACGTGATCACCGTCGACCAGTTCGTCGCCGGAGAGTTCGTGGATATCACGGGCGTCTCCAAGGGCAAGGGCTACGCAGGCGCCATCAAGCGCCACGGCTTCCACCGCGGCCCGATGACGCACGGCTCCAAGTACCACAGGGGCCAGGGTTCGATGGGTTCCGCGAGCGACCCGTCCAAAGTGTTCAAGGGCAAGAAAATGGCCGGACACATGGGACATGAGCAGGTCACCGTGCAGAACCTGGGCGTAGTACGGGTTGTGGCCGAGGACAACATCCTCGCCGTCAAGGGCGCCGTTCCCGGACCCAAGGGCGGGTTTGTGCTCATCCGCAGCTCTGTCAAAAAGCCCAATGCTCGGTAATAGAGGGAAGGAGGAGAAAAGATGCCGAAGGTAGATGTTTACGATATGAAAGGCGAAGTCGCCGGCTCCATTGAACTGAGCGACAGCATCTTCGCCGTAGAGATAAACGAGCCCGTCATGCACGCGGCCGTCGTCAACTATCTCGCCAACCAGCGCCAGGGCACCCAGTCGGCCCTGACCCGCGCCGAAGTACGCGGCGGCGGCCGTAAGCCGTGGCGCCAGAAGGGCACCGGCCGCGCCCGCCATGGCTCCATCCGCGCGCCCCAGTGGGCCGGCGGCGGCGTGGCGTTCGCGCCCAAGCCCCGCGATTACAGCTACAGGCTCAACAAAAAGACCAAACGCCTGGCCCTGAAGTCCGCCCTTTCCGCCAAGCTGAAGGCAGGCGACCTCGTGGTTGTCAAGTCCATTGACCTCGACCAGATCAAGACCAAGACCATCGTGGCCATGCTCGAAGCGCTCGGCGCTTGCAAAAAGCCGCTGATCGTGACCCCGGACGTGGACAAAAAGGTTATTCTGAGCACGCGCAACATCGACGGCGCGAAGACCACCGTCGTCGGCGCGCTTAACACGTACGATATCCTGGACAGCGGCAAGTTCATTCTGACAGAGGCCGCGGTGCAGAAGATTCAGGAGGTGTATGTATAATGAAGACGGCGTACGATATCATTCTCAAGCCCGTCATTTCCGAGCGGAGCATGTACGGCATTCAGGAGAAGAAATACACCTTTGACGTGGCGACGGACGCCAACAAGATCGAGATCGCCAAGGCGGTTGAGGAGATCTTCAAAGTAAAGGTGGCCAAGGTCCGCACCATTTCGGTCCCCAGCAAGCAGAAGCGCGTGGGCGTGCACGAAGGCAAGACCGCCAAGCGCAAAAAGGCCATTGTCACCCTCACCCCCGCTTCAAAGACCATCGAGTTCTTTGACAGCATGCAGTAACGGAAAGGAGTCTGAAAGGTATGCCTATCAAAAAGTATAAGCCGACATCGCCGGGCAGACGTCAGATGTCCGTGCTCACCTTCGAGGAGATCACCAAGAAAAAACCCGAAAAGTCCCTGACCACCGTGCTGAAAAAGAGCGCAGGCCGCAATAACAACGGCAGAATCACCGTCCGCCACCAGGGCGGCGGAGCAAAGCGCAAGTACAGGATCATCGACTTCAAGCGCAATAAGATGGACATGGCGGCGACCGTCACCGCCATCGAGTACGATCCCAACCGCACCGCCAACATCGCCCTGCTCCAGTATGAGGACGGCGAGAAGGCATATATCATCGCCCCGCTCGGTCTCACCGTCGGCGCGTCCGTGATCAGCAGCGCCGCGGCCGACATCAAGCCGGGCAACTGCCTGCCGATCCAGAACATCCCCGTCGGCACCATCATCCACAACATTGAGATGTACCCGGGCAAGGGCGCACAGCTCGTACGCAGCGCCGGCGGCGCCGCGCAGCTGATGGCCAAGGAAAACGGCATGGCCCAGATCCGCATGCCGTCCGGCGAGGTCCGGCTCATCCGCCTCGAGTGCAAGGCCACTATCGGCCAGATCGGTAACCTGGATCATGAGAACGTCGTCATCGGCAAGGCCGGCCGCAAACGCCATATGGGCATCCGTCCGACCGTCCGCGGCTCGGTCATGAACCCCAACGACCACCCGCACGGCGGCGGCGAAGGCAAATCCCCCATTGGCCGGCCCGGACCCGTAACCCCCTGGGGCAAGCCGACCCTGGGCTACAAGACGCGGTCCAAGAAGGCAAAATCCAACCAGTTTATCGTGAAGAGACGCGGTGGAAAGTAAGGAGGCTGAAGATACATGGGTAGAAGCGTAAAGAAGGGCCCGTTCGTAGAGCCCAAACTGCTCAAAAGAGTGCAGGAAATGAACTCTTCCGGTGAAAAGCGTGTGCTCAAAACATGGTCGAGAGCGTCCACAATCTTCCCGGATTTTGTCGGTCACACCTTTGCGGTCCACGACGGCAGAAAACACGTCCCGGTCTATGTGACGGAGGACATGGTCGGACACAAGCTCGGCGAGTTTGCGCCCACCAGAACCTTCCGCGGCCATGCCGGTTCGAAAAAAACTGGTGCAAGGTAAGCGCGAAGGAGGAAATACGTTATGGAAGCAAAAGCTGTTGTTAAATTTGTCCGTATCTCCCCGATGAAGGTATCCGTCGTCCTCGACCTGATCCGCAACAAGCCGGTAAGCGAGGCGCGCGCGATCCTGAAGGCGACCCCCAAGGCGGCGAGCCCCGTGCTCATCAAGCTGCTCGACTCGGCCGCCGCCAACGCCGAGAACAACCATCAGATGAACAGGGATGCGCTCTATGTGGCGTCCGCCCATGTCGGCCCCGGCGCCATCCTGAAACGGATCCAGCCGAGAGCCCGCGGCAGCGCTTATCGCATCGCCAAGCGGACTTCCCACATCACGATGGTGCTCAAGGAAAAGGAATGAGGAGGTAGAGTATGGGCCAGAAAGTAAATCCCCACGGTCTCCGAGTGGGCGTGATAAAGGACTGGGACTCCAAGTGGTTCGCCAAGGATCACCTGTTCGGCGACATCCTTGTGGAAGACAAGAAGATCAGGGACTACCTCAAACAGACCCTGTTCGCCGCCGGCGTCCCCACCATCCGCATTGAAAGAGATCCGTCGAAAATCCGCATCTTCATCCACTGCGCCAAGCCCGGCATGGTCATCGGCAAGGGCGGCGCGGAAATCGAGAAGCTGCGCCTGAACGTAGAAAAGCTCATCGGCAAGCCGGTGGCGCTCAATATCGTTGAAATCAAGCAGCCCGACCTGAACGCCCAGCTCGTCGCAGAGAGCATCGCGGCGCAGCTCGAGCGCAGAACGTCCTTCCGCCGCGCCATGAAGCAGGCCATTTCCCGCACCATGCAGCGCGGAGCCAAGGGCATCAAGACGCAGGTCTCCGGCCGCCTCGGCGGCGCTGAGATCGCGCGGACCGAGCACTATCACGAGGGCACCATCCCCCTGCAGACCCTGCGCGCCGACATCGACTACGGCTTTGCCGAGGCGAAAACCACCTACGGACGCATCGGCGTAAAGGTCTGGATCTACAGAGGCGAGGTGCTCGAATCCAGAAAAACCTCCGTGGAGCAGCCCCAGCAGCAGCCCGCGAGGAGGCCTTCTAACAGAGAAGGAGGGCGCAACTGATGTTAATGCCGAAACGAGTGAAATACAGAAGAGTCCAGCGCGGCCGCATGACCGGCAGAGCGATGCGCGGCAACACGGTCAGCAACGGCGAGTTCGGCCTCGTATCCGAGGAGCCGGCATGGATTACTGCCAACCAGATTGAAGCCGCCCGTATCGCCATGACCCGCTTTACCCGCCGCGGCGGCAAGGTCTGGATCAAGATCTTCCCGCACAAGCCGGTTTCCAAGAAGCCGCTTGAAACCCGAATGGGTAAAGGTAAAGGCGCGCCCGAGTACTGGGTCGCCGTCGTCAAGCCCGGCCGGGTCATGTTCGAGATCGCCGGCGTGCCGGAGGAAATGGCGCGCGAGGCGTTCCGGCTCGCAGCGCATAAGCTGCCCGTCAAATGCAAGGTGATCAAGAAGGAGAGCGTCTCCGAAGCGGGAGGTGAACAGTCATGAAGGCAAAGGACAAAAGAGCGAAATACCGCGCCATGAGCGCGGCCGAACTCGACAAAAAGGTCGTTGACCTCAAGGAAGAGCTGTTCAACCTGCGCTTCCAGCACGCGACCAATCAGCTCGAAAATCCTCTGCGCATTCCCGAGACAAAGAGGGATATCGCCCTGATCAAGACCATTCTTCGTGAAAAGGAGCTGGGGGGCGGCGCGTGAGCGCGTTCCCTGACGAAAGGAGGATTTTCAGATGAGCGAAAGAGCTATGAGAAAGACCAGAACCGGCGTGGTTTCAAGCGATAAGATGGATAAGACGATCGTCGTCACCATCTCCCAGCAGGTCAAGCACCCGCTGTACGGCAAAATCGTCAAGCGCACCTATAAGCTGAAGGCCCATGATGAAAACAACGAGTGCGGCGTCGGCGACCGGGTGCTGATTATGGAGACGCGTCCGCTGTCCCGCGACAAACGCTGGCGTCTCGTGCAGATCATTGAGAAAGCAAAATAAGCCCAGTAGTAAAGGAGGATAAACCATGATTCAGCAAGAGACCTATTTGAGAGCGGCTGATAATACCGGCGCCAAGGAACTCATGTGTATCCGCGTGCTGGGCGGTACTGGCAGAAAGTACGCCAATATCGGCGACGTCATCATCGCGACGGTCAAGAAGGCGGCTCCCGGCGGCATGGTCAAAAAAGGCGACGTGGTCCGCTGCGTCATCGTGCGCTCCGCGCACGGCCTGCAGCGCGCCGACGGCTCCCACATCCGCTTCGACGACAACGCCGCCGTCATTATCAGAGAGGACAAGAACCCGAGGGGCACCCGTATCTTTGGCCCCATAGCCCGTGAGCTGCGCGACAAGGAGTATACCAAGATTCTGTCGCTGGCCCCCGAAGTGCTGTAAGGGGAGGTAAGGATGAATATGAGTAAACTGCATGTCAAGACCGGAGACACGGTCTATGTCATTTCCGGCAAGAGCAGGGGCAAGCGCGGCAAGGTCCTCGTGACCTCCCCCAAAGAGGGTAAGGTCATCGTGGAGGGCGTGAACGTCGTCACCAAGCACGTCAAGCCCAAAAACCAGCAGCAGCAGGGCGAGATCGTCAAAACCGAAGGCGCGCTCTACGCCTGCAAGGTCCAGCTCTACTGCGAAAAGTGCAAGACCGGCGTCCGCGTCGGCCACAAGACCCTCGACAACGGCAAAAAGGTCCGCTATTGCAGAAAATGCGGCCAGGAATTCGATTAAGGGGGGATCTGAACAATGGAAAGAATGAAAGAACTGTATATTAAAGAAGTGGCGCCCGCGCTGATGAAAAAATTCGCGTATAAGAGCCCCATGGAGATCCCCAAGCTCGACAAGATCGTCATCAACGTCGGCTGCGGCGAAGCCAAGGAGAACGCGAAGGTGATCGACGCCGTCGTCTCCGACCTGTCCAAGATCACCGGCCAGAAGCCCGTCGTCTGCAAGGCGCGCAAATCGGTCGCGAACTTCAAGGTCAGAGAGGGCATGAACATCGGCGTAAAAGTAACCCTGCGCGGCGCGCGCATGTACGAGTTCCTCGACAGGCTGTTTAACCTCGCCCTGCCCCGCGTCCGCGACTTCCGCGGCATCAGCGGCGATGCCTTCGACGGCAGGGGCAACTATTCGCTCGGCCTCAAAGAGCAGCTCATCTTCCCCGAAATCGACTACGATAAAATCGACAAGGTCCGCGGCATGGACATCATCTTCGTGACCACGGCCAAGACCGACGAACAGGCAAAAGAGCTGCTGTCCCTGATGGGCGCTCCCTTTGCAGGTTGAGAAGGAGGGAATAACGGATGGCAAAAAAAGCACTGGTATTACAGCAGAAAAAACAACCGAAGTACTCTACCCGGTACTATAACAGATGTAAAATTTGCGGCCGCCCTCATGCGTATTTGAGGAAGTACGGCATCTGCCGCATATGCTTCCGCGAACTCGCGTACAAAGGTCAGATACCCGGCGTCAAAAAAGCCAGCTGGTAATCTTGATACAGACCGTAAGGAGGAATACAGATGCAGATTACAGATCCCATTGCCGATATGCTGACCCGTATCCGCAACGCTAATTCGGCAAAGCACGACAGTGTTGAAATCCCTGCCTCCAACCTGAAAAAGGCCATCGCCGAGATTCTGGTGGAAGAGGGCTATATCAAGAGCTATCAGGTGACTGAGGACGGAAAACAGGGTATCATCAAGGTCGTGCTCAAATACGGCCCGAGCAAGAGCAAGGTCATCCAGGGCCTGCGCCGGGTCTCCAAGCCGGGCCTGCGCGTTTACGCGGGCGCGGAGGATATGCCGAAGGTGATGCGCGGCCTCGGCATCGCGATCATTTCGACCTCGAAGGGCGTTATGACCGACAAGCGCGCAAGAAAAGAGAACATTGGCGGCGAAGTGCTCGCCTTTGTATGGTAGGAGGAATGCAGTTATGTCGAGAATTGGAAGAAAACCCATAACGATTCCTGCCGGTGTGACAGTCGACCTTGCCGCGGGCAACGCGGTGACGGTCAAGGGACCCAAGGGCACTTTGTCGCAGACGCTGCACCCCGATATGCAGATCACGATCGAGGACAACACCGTCACGGTGGCCCGTCCGTCCGACAGCAAGGAGCACCGCTCCCTGCACGGACTGACCCGCTCTCTGCTGTTCAATATGGTCGAGGGCGTACAGAACGGCTTCTCCAAGACGCTGGAAGTCAACGGCGTGGGCTACAGGGCGCAGAAGCAGGGCAAGGACCTTGTGATGAACCTGGGCTATTCCCATCAGGTGGTCATGAGCGAAACCGCCGACATTTCCATCGATGTGCCCAACCCCAACACCATCGTCATCTCCGGGCCCGATAAGCAGAAGGTCGGCCAGTTCGCGGCTGAAGTCCGCGAGAAACGCCCGCCCGAACCCTATAAGGGCAAAGGAATCAAGTACGCTACCGAGCGCATTGTCCGCAAAGAGGGCAAAGCCGGCAAGTCCGCAAAATAACGGAGTGAGGAGTGAGCATTTTGGTCAAGAAATTCAACAGCAATGCGGCCCGCATCAAACGGCATCGACGCGTGCGCGCCAAGATTTCGGGCACGGCGGCTACGCCTCGCCTGAACGTGTTCCGTTCCAATACGAACATCTACGCGCAGATTATCGACGACGTACAGGGCGTGACCCTGGTTTCGGCCTCCTCGCTGGATAAGGAGATTGAAGGCGGCGGCAACAAGGCCGCGGCCCGGCAGGTCGGCCTGGCCCTCGCCGCAAGAGCGAAGGAGAAGGGAATTACCGAAGTGGTCTTCGACCGCGGCGGTTACCTGTACCACGGCAGAGTAAAAGAACTTGCGGAAGGCGCCCGCGAGGGCGGACTTTCGTTCTAAAGGAGGATGAACAATGACTGACAGGATCGATGCAAGCACCCTGGACCTGGAGGAACGGGTTGTATCCTTGAACCGTGTTTCCAAGACGGTGAAGGGCGGCAGAATCTTCAAGTTCGCAGCCCTGGTCGTCGTCGGCAACGGTGACGGGGTCGTCGGCGTCGGGCTCGGAAAATCCTCCGAAGTTCCCGATGCGATCCGCAAGGGGATCGACGATGCGAAGAAGAACCTCTGCCGCATCGCGCGCAAGGGCACGACCATTCCCCATGAAAACGTGGGCAAGTTCGGCGCTTCCATGGTCGTTCTCAAGCCCGCCGCCCCCGGTACCGGCGTGATCGCCGGCGGCGCCGTCCGCGCTGTCGTCGAGCTGGCGGGGATTAAAGATATCCGCACAAAGGCGCTGCGCTCCCGCAACCCGATCAACCTGGTCACGGCGACCCTCAACGGCCTGCTCGAGATCCGGGACGTGCATCAGGTGGCGGCCGTGCGCGGCAAAGACGCCAAGCAGATCTTAGGATAAGGAGGTATTTGTCATGGCTTTGAAAATCACTATGAAAAAGTCGTTGATCGGCTGTAAGCAGAACCAGATAGATACCGCCAAAACCTTCGGCCTCAAACGGCCGGGCGACGTCAGTATCCAGCCGGAAAACCCGGCCACCCTGGGCAAGATCCGCGTGATCTCGCATCTGGTGGCCGTGGATCAGGTCGACTAAAGGAGGATTTCGCGAATGAAGCTGCACGAACTCTCACCCGCGCCCGGCGCTGTCACTGAGGTCAAGCGCAAGGGCAGGGGAATCGGGTCCGGAAACGGAAAGACGGCCGGCAAGGGCCACAAGGGCCAGAACGCCCGCAGCGGCGGCGGAGTCCGCCCCGGCTTTGAAGGCGGCCAGATGCCCCTCCAGCGCCGCGTCCCCAAAAGAGGATTCAACAATATTTTCGCCAAGCAGTACACGAGCGTGAACGTCGAGGCCCTGAACCGTTTTGAGGACGGCCAGGTCATTACGGCCGAAACGCTGCGCGACGCCGGCATTATTAAAAAGGAACAGGATGGGATCAAAATACTCGGCAGAGGCGAGATCGACAAGAAGCTGACCGTCTGCGCCGCGAAATTCACCGAGTCGGCCAAGGCCAAGATCGAAGCCGCCGGCGGCAAAGTCGAAGTGGTGGAATAAAAAACCGGGAAAGACGGTAATCTATGTTGCAGGCATTTATCAATACATTGAAAGTGAAAGATCTGCGTAATCGCCTGATGTTCACGGCACTTATTATTGTGATCGTGCGTTTTGCGAGCAGCATCCCGTGTCCCGGGGTCGACCCGGCGGCTCTGGAAAGTTTTATGGCTGAACTGAGTGCCAGCAGCAAGGACGGCGGCGGAGTTTTGGCATTTATCGA